>CAZJWF010000098.1:0-11659 GCA_964549375.1 uncultured Neomegalonema sp. | reverse complement strand
CTGCGAGTCGGCGTATCACTTACCCGTGCTCTTCTTCATGGGCCTCGACAAGCGCACGATTGTAGGCACGTAACGCGTCGATATGGAACAGCGCGCCGACCAGCGTATTGCCGCCACCTTCGGTTTGTTTGACGACAGGGATTGAATCCAATCCCTTGCTCTCAACGAACATCGGCAGGGCTTTGGCAAGCGTATCATCTTCGAACAGCAAAACGCCCTGTTCGATCAAGTCCCAACTCTGCATCTCCGACGGCGACCCTTCAGAGCCGCGCGGCATCATGTGCTTTCCGACCTGCATCGTATCCAGTAAATACCGTTGTGGCCCGTCGCCTAAATGCAGCCCGCGATTACCAAGTCGCCAGTGAAAATAGCTGCGCTCAATCACCTGCTGCGTCATGACACTGGCCACCGAGACCGTAACCATCACAGCGACCGCCGACTGGTAATCTCCTGTCAATTCGAACACGATCAACGATGTCGAAATGGGCGCGCCGAGGACCGCTGCCGCAACCGCGCCCATGCCAGCCAACGCATAAAGCCCATACGTCCCCGACAAATCCGGTACGAGTGACGTAGCAACAATTCCATACGCCCCGCCTGTCAAAGCGCCGAGCATCAACGAGGGCGAGAACACGCCGCCGCCAAATCGCGTCGCCAACGTAATCGCCACCGCCGCGAGCTTAGCTGCAATCACGACCAGCATGAACCAGAATCCATATTGTTCGTTTAGGACTCTGGACGTTGTTTCATAGCCGACGCCAATAATTTGTGGCACGCCGATTGCCAACATACCAATCAGAGCTCCGCCAATCATCGGCTCTAACCAAAGCGGATAGTTCCATTGGTCTTTCAGATTGTCAGTCAACTTATCGGCAAAGATTATGCACGACATCAGCAAGGTCGCTGTCACGGCACATACGACTCCGAGCAGAGCAAATGCCGGCAACTCCCAGAAAGTCTCCAGACTATGTGCGGGGATTGAGAAGGCAGGGAAGTCTCCGATATGCTCGCGCGAGATCATCGCACCTGCTACACTTGCAATGACGACGGGAGCGAAGGCTTTTACCGCGTAATATCCGAGGATGACTTCCATCGCGAACAACGCACCGGCAATCGGTGCGTTAAAACTCGATGAAACCGCCGCAGCCGCCGCACAGCCCAGCAATGTGCGTGCCGTAACTTGCGAAGATTTTAGCCAGTGGGCGATTTGGGAAGCAATCGTTGCGCCTGCGTGGACGACTGGCCCTTCTCGACCTGTACTGGCACCCGCGCCAAGAGAGATCACCGACACTATATAGGAGATCACGCCGCTGCGTATCGACAGTTCGTTATTCTTGACCCGGCTGCTTTCGATGACTTCGGCAATACTGGCTGGGCGTCCCGACGCGCTGAAAACCGCGAGGATGATCCCAACGATCAGGCCGCCGATCATCGGTACGACCAGAACAACGTACCATTCGAGTTGTGCGGCACCGCTTTCAATGCCGACCTCTGTCGCGCCATAGATGAGTTCTTGGATCAGCGCGACGAGCTTATAGAACAGTAAAGCTGCGTAACCGGATAAAATTCCCACAAGGAGCGCCAACAACCAGACAACGGGTTGTTCAGGGGACGTCAACCTGCGGAAGAATTCGATCAGCAAGGTGCGTCGCCGTGAATCAAGAACGCGCGACAACATACGATCCTTGCTCGCAAAATCGACGGCGGCTGACAAGGGTAATCGCGAGTAGTTCGCCACTCGTGAAAACAAAAGAGACAATTCTCGAGATACGTCAGCGTTCTGCGCGATACATCGCAGAATTATCAACCAACAAGCCTGAGCAGCGCGTTTCTTTTGTCTCGCCCAACGATTTCATACCCTCTCCGCGTCATAATCTCCAAGGCATCGACTTCCCACCGCGCACTGCTGTCATGCTCAATGAACACTGAACGTGGCCAGAGGGAGCGGTCTGCCGCTTCAAAAAAAGGGCCGAGGGCGCGGTCTTCATACCCTTCGATGTCGATTTTGAGCAGGTCAATCGAGTGGACGTCATGCTCGGCTAAAATCGCGGTCAGGGGTTTTACGTGGACTTCGAAATCAGCTTGGGAATTAGCGGCACCGTCCGTGTGCAGGGTTGTGACGCCAGAGTTGTTCTTTGACGGTTGATGCAATGTCATCCTTGCCGCTTCGGCACCAACGGCGGCCCCCTCGATGCGGACTTCATCCTCGGCGGAATTCACTGTGATATTGCCACGGAGTCGCGCACGCATGATGGGATGAGGTTCGATTGCGAGTATCTTGAGATTTGGAATACCGCGCGCGTAAGCGACGACAGAAAAGAAACCGACATTCGCACCAATATCAACGAAACTGCCACCATCACTGATTCCTGAGAAAAGCGTATCGTACCACTCAGGCTCAGGTAGATGCCCTGAAAGCATCGCCATACGGTCATGGAGATTGTCTTTTGGGTATAGTCGGAATTTGATTCCATCGACTTCGATATCGAATGGTCGGGAGACAAATTTAAGATACCTAACGGCAAGCTTTTTATTCACATATCGAATAACGCGATTGGAATGCGTGTTTCGATGGTGGATGGCTCGTGTCAGCCATTGGGGCGGCGTGTAGGCTCCAAAAGGGGGATGTTCCAAGGTAGTCATAATGTTTCGCTCTTGAATAACATTATTCGAATGGTTTTTCCGCGACGAGCGCATAGTTGACCGACATGTCCTTCGTGCGGCTCCAGCGATCTCGTAAGGCGGCGTAGGTAAAGCCCGTATCATCCACGACCACTAGGCCGGCCTCGACCAGCGCTGCCTCTAGCTCTGCCGGGGTGGGAAACTTGTTCCAGTCATGTGTGCCACGCGGCAGCCAACGCAGGAAATATTCTGCTGCACCAATCGCCAAAGCATAACTTTTTGCCGTGCGGTTCAGGGTCGAAAAAAAGACGAGTGCGCCGGGTTTGGCCAAGGCGGTAACATCTTGTAAAAAAGAAGGTATATCGGCGACGTGCTCAACGATTTCCATTGCGAGAACGACGTCAAATTGTGTGCCCTCGGCGACCAAGGCGGCTGCGGGGTCAGCACGGTAGGTGATTGTCAATCCGTGGGCATCAGCGTGATCGCGGGCAACGGCAATTGCTTCTGCCGAGGCGTCTACGCCCGTGATTCCGCCGCCCATACGCGCCATTGGTTCACATAGCAGGCCGCCACCGCAGCCGACGTCTACGATGTTCAACCCCTCAAACGGGCGGATAACATCCGGGTCACGCCCATACTGCGCGCAAACGTGGTCGCGGATATAATCGAGCCGAATGGGATTCATCCGATGGAGCGGTTTTGCCTCGCCCTCTGCGTCCCACCATGTCGCAGCCATCCGGTCAAATTTGCCGATCTCGGCGGCATCTACAGTATCGGTCATGGTGCGGGGTCCGTTGGCCTTGCGTCTCTTTCCCCCTTTCGATACCCCGAATACGTTCGCGTCGCCACTGTTGCCGCGTCGCACCCGGAGTTTGTATGCGCCACCGTCAACTTTACCCCGTTATCGAACCTCGCATCAAACGACGGCTGAAGGTCTCGAACCTTCACGAAATTTATGTCGAAGAATGCGGCAATCCTGATGGAAAGCCTGTGATCGTCTTGCATGGGGGACCAGGGGCGGGGTGCAATCCCGCGATGCGGCGATTTTTCGACCCTCGGGTCTACCGGATCATCCTGTTTGATCAGCGAGGGTGCGGGCGCTCAACGCCGAGCGCGTGTTGCGAGGAGAACACGACGTGGGACTTAGTCGCGGATATTGAGCGGATTCGGACGGAGTTTGGCGTTGATCGCTGGATGTTGTTCGGCGGGTCTTGGGGGTCAACCCTGGCGCTTGCCTACGCACAGACCTACCCCGACCGTGTTACTGAAATGGTTTTGCGCGGTATCTTCCTGATCCGTAAAGAAGAATGCGACTGGTTTCATAATGGTGGCTGTGCGCGGTTTCATCCCGAATTATGGGAACAATTCGTGGCCCCGATCCCGGAGGCAGAGCGCGAGAATATGTTGGAGGCGTATCACAAGCGCCTCTTTGGTGATGACCCGCATGTGAGACTGAATTGTGCCCGTGCATGGAGCCGCTGGGAAGGGGCAACCGTGACGATGGTGCCTTCACCGCAACGGGCGAACGCTTTCGCGCGGGACGACTACGCCCTCGCCTTTGCGCGGATTGAGGCGCATTACTTTGTCAACGGCGGCTTCATGGAAGAGGACGGGCAATTGCTGCGCGATGTCCATAAGATCGCGCATATTCCCGGCATTATCGTTCAAGGACGGTATGACGTTGTGACCCCACCGATCAGTGCATGGAAGTTGCATAAGGCCTGGCCAAAATCTGAGCTCGTGATCGCGCCCGATGCGGGCCATGCCGTCAGTGAGCCGAGCGTGACAACCGCGCTGCTAGATGCAACAGATTTTTACCGGGCGGAAAGCTGATCCCACGAAATAACACGTTTTTGAGAGCTTTCCCGCGTTAGCTGGCACCCCGATACGCGGATGGATAGTATTTCGGTATGACGTCTTTTGATCTCGGGAAAACGACAATGATGGGACGACTATTCTTCGCGGTGCTGATGGCCTGCTCTGCCGCGCCTGCATCGGCGACGGTGTTAGATGGTGAGATCATTCGGCAAAACGGAAACGGGAAGTTTGTTAAACTCGACCCTAATACGGCTTTTTCCGTTGGAAATGATACGTTTGACGACCCAAACCTCTATGCCTTTGATGAAGATCAAAACATCGTGCTGGAAGAGCCTATTCGAGTGGATGTTGGCGGTGAGGAGGGTGTTATTCCAGCGGAAACAACTGTCGCCAGCCACTATGTCTTTTTCGACAGTTTGAATGGCATTCATGTTGGATATGTCGATTTCGACGCGCCGGTCCTTGGTGTTGCTGCCTATCAAGATACGATGGCGGCAACGGACTTTCTCGCCAATACTGCCGTCAATTACATCAGTACGGAGCTGCGTGGACTAGAGCCGGGTGAGGTTGTCTGGGTTGATCCTGAAGACCCTTACAGATTGTGGGTCTACTGGGCTGGATCATCGCCGGGGGATTATGTACGCGTTTTCACCGCCCGTTCTGTTGGCGCTATTTCCTGAGGGTGGCGGCCACGCGCTGAAATTCACCTGCGCCTGCGCCGTAGAGCATTTTGGGATGCGAGCTGTCGACTCGTGTGGCCCCTCGGTCGCGCAAAATTTGCGCGGCGGCATATGCGCGATCGCTACGGGTGCCGACAGTCACAAGTTTTCCTTCCACCGAGACCAGCGATGCCTGGACGGATGCGAGCTCTTTTTCCAACCCTTCAGCACCGGACGGCAGCGCGCCGTGCAAAATGACGCGACGACGGGCGGCAAAGCGCGCTTCAATCCGGTCGATCAGCGTGTTCAGCGTGGCGATTGTCGGTTCCGACCAGTCCGCGTTCCGGGCCGCACGCAACTGCGCCTGAGACCTAAGAATGGTGCCGTCGAACAGCACTTTCAGATGATTGGCCTTTAATGTCTCGCCGCTAGAGGTAATGTCGACGACGATTTCGGCTGCGCCCGCCGCCGCCGTGCCCTCGGTTGCGCCTGCGCTTTCGACAAGGCGATAGTGTGCGACGCCGTTCTCCCGGAAAAATCGACGGGTCGTTCGTAGGTATTTCGTTGCAACGCGCATCGCGTGGTCATGTAGCTCGCGGAATGTCGCCGCCGCATCATCTAGGTCTGCCATCGTTTCCACGTCAATCCAGCTTTTCGGCACCGCCACAACGAGATCGGCGCGGCCAAAGCCCATCGACTTAACCAAGGTCGTCGCGCCATCAGCGTCGCGTAGCTTTTCGCGGATCAGGTCTTCACCTGTCACACCGAGATGAATTGCGCCAGACTCTAGTGCGCTCGGCATTTCTCCGGCTTGCAAGAGAACGACGTCAATCCCGGCGATGCCCGTCGCAGAGACCGAATACTCGCGCCCGCCACCCGCTTGAATGTCGAGACCAACCTCGGCGAAAAACGCGAGAGTCTTCTCCATCAATCGACCCTTGGACGGGATGCCTAACCGCAATGGCGCGCTCATACTGTGCTCTCCCGAATGGCGAGGATGGTTTCGGGGCGAAGTGCCGCGCCGACGGCGGTTCCATTTTGCGGATCAACGCCAAAGGCGCGGGATGCGGCGTGAAGCAGTCCGTCATAACGGCCGCCGCCAGCAATCTGGGCCGCGCGGCGACCTGCGGTTTCGGCCATTTTCGGATCAAACAACTCAAAGACAAAGCCGTCATAATATTCGAGGTTTCGGCCAAACTCGCCATCAAAAGGCAAAGCTGCCGCGTCGATGCCGATGTCTTGCATACACGACAACCGCGCCTCGAATTGGTCCAGTGTCGTAGTGATATCGATACTGGCCGATTGTGATAGATCGCGCAGGCGGGACAGAGCTTCGCCCGACGGTCCGCTCATTGTCGCGGCAGTTTCTATCGCATCGACGATTTCGCGAGACAGCGGATGTGCCTTCGCATCCTCGGCTTGCTCAATGAACCGCGTGGCGATTTCTTCCGGGCCACGTAGACCAACATGAGTTGTCTCTGACAGCGCGAGCATCCGCTCAACGGCTGCGCGGGCGTCATCAGGTTCTAAAGAACCAAGCGCTTTTAGGAGTGCACGGCGACCTGGGTCTTCGGCCTCGGCGCTCGTATACTTTTCCAGTAGCGCAGCAAACCGTTTGGGCCGCCAGACATGGCGCTTGAGCCGGGTACGCCAGCGTTGCGGAATTTTCGCTGCATCAATCAGCGCGAAGAGAACACCGAGATCGCCGGTCTCGATGTTAAAGTTTTCAAGCCCGACAGCGCGCACCGCTTCGCTGACCATGTGCAGCATATGCGCGTCGGCTCCGGCACGATCCGTTTCCCCGAACCATTCGCAACCGACCTGAAGGAATTGCGCCGGGCGGGTCTCCCCGAGAGACGGCCTGCGATATACGGGGCCAGAGGCAACAAACTTACCGCCTCCTCCACCGCTGCTGAGATGATGGCGGCACATTGCAAGGGTCAGATCAGGCCGCAAGCAAAGGTCAACGCCATCACCACCGTCGAATACAAAGGCGCGGGCGCGCACGTCCTCGCCGTACAGATCTAGCAGATTTTCGGCCTCTAGGACCGAGCCGGGGTCGATGTTCGAAAAACCCGCTGCTTCAAACACTCCCCGCGCGGCGGCGCAAGCTTGGGTAATGGAGGTAAGAGCCTCGCCACTGTAATCACAAGAACCGATGGTCATCGTGCCAACATCCCGCGCACGGTTTCGACCACATCCGCTGCCGGAATTTCTCGCTGAGCTGGTTGTGATTTCCATTCCTCGTTGGATTCGATCTCCTCGGCGAGTTTCGAGCCAAGTACGAGGTCTTTAATCTGAACAACACCGCGCTCGGCTTCGTCACCGCCCTCAATAATCGCCAGCGGTGCAGCGCGCTTGTCGGCATATTTGAGTTGCTTGCCCATGTTCTTGCCCCCGCCCATAAACACCTCGGCGCGGATGTCTGCATTGCGAAGATCAGCACACATTTTTTGGTAGTGAACCATGCGGGACGGATCGAGTGCGAGGATCACGACCGGGCCTTGCACCTCTGCGGCGCCAAGTCGGTTTGTGGCGGTCAGTGCGGCGAGCAATCTGTCCACACCAATCGACACACCAGTTGCCGGGGTGCGTTGACCTGTGAAACGCATGACGAGGTCGTCGTATCGCCCTCCACCCGCGACGGACCCGAATTGGCGTTTCTGACCTTTTTCGTCGATGATCTCAAAAGTAAGCTCAGCCTCGTAGACAGGACCCGTGTAATATCCGAGGCCGCGCACGACTGAGGGGTCGATCTTGATGCGGTCTGCGCCATACCCTTGAGCGTCAAGCAACATCGCGATTTCTTCGAGTTCGTTGACCCCTTCCGCGCCCGTCTCCGATGACCCAATCAACTCGCGCAGGCGCGCGCAGGTCGCGGCACCGTCGGCGCGTTCGGCCTGAACAAAACCCATGATGATGTCGGTTTGCTCATCTGCGAGATTAGCCCCGTCGGTAAACGCGCCGCTCTCGTCTTTGCGTCCTGCCCCTAGCAAGGCTCGCACGCCGTCTTCACCAAGTCGGTCGAGTTTATCAACAGCGCGCATGGTGATGCCGCGTTGAGCCGCCTGATCCTCGCCCATCAAATTGGCGGTCTCTAACACTCCGTTCATGACCTTACGGTTGTTGACACGGACGAGGAATTGATCGCGGGCAATGCCTGCGTTCTCCATCGCTGCGGCGAGCATTCCACAAATTTCCGCATCCGCGGCCACAGTCGAGGTTCCGACTGTATCAGCGTCGCATTGCCAGAATTCCCGAAACCGACCGGGGCCGGGTTTCTCGTTGCGCCATACCGGTCCCATCGCATAGCGGCGATATGGGCTGGGCAGGTCGAGGCGATACTGTGCGGCGACACGCGCGAGAGGAGCCGTCAGATCGTAACGTAGGGCAATCCAGCTTTCATCATCATCCTGAAAACCAAAGACTCCCTCGTTGGGCCGATCCACGTCGGGCAGAAACTTACCAAGGGCTTCCACCGTCTCGATGGCGGAGGTTTCGAGAGGATCAAAGCCATAGGAATGATAGACTTCGGCGATCTTACCAAGCATGGCGCGGCGGGCTTCCACTTCGGCGCCAAAGCTGTCGCGAAAACCGCGTGGGGCGGATGCCTTCGGGCGCGGCTGTTTTTTCTCTTTTTTCGCCATGATAGGTCCAAAATTCCTTTGTGGCGCTGTCCTATCCTCCGCAAGCGTCACTCGCAAGGGGCGAGGCGACTGGTTCAGCGTCAGGCGGTATGGTAGTTGCGACCGAGAAGGACAGGAATTGCGGTATGTCGGTGCACATTAACCATCTTTCGCCGTGCTCGGTGTGCGGTGCGGAACGCACGGCAGCTCTTGCCGCGAGAGGTCCGGTATGTGGTGATCCGGCGTGTCGAAAGACTGCGGCGCAACGTCAAAAAGCCGCCAAAAAGCGGGTTTTTGACGTGGCTTGTGCTGAAATCGCCGCGACGACTGGCACAGTAACCGATGTAAGCGTTCCGGTGCCTTATCTGGACCGGAAGGTTGTTGATACCCCCGATGCCAGTAAGCGTGCATTTAGGGAAACCCTGCGTAAAGAAATCCGAGATGCGGTTGCGGCCAAATCAAAGGGGGCGACCGATGTGCCCTCTTACGCCACGAATACTGCGCCTGATGTGCTGAACGCGAGCTGTATTGCCTGTCGCGGGCGGTGTTGCCGTCTAGGGGGCACCCATGCTTTTCTTGATTTAGAAAATATGCAGATGTTGCTCGCGCAACGTCCTAGCGACAGTCCGGTGGCGGTTTATCGGGATTATGTCCGCCGTCTTCCCGATCAGTCGATGGATCAGGCTTGTGTGTATCAGGGTGAACACGGCTGCGCGTTGCCTGGCCATATGCGTTCTGGCGTTTGTCACAGTTTTGAATGCGACGAGCGGATGGCGCTGAAAGACGCGTTGGCAGGGCGTGACGATGCCTCCGCTCTGATAGTCGCGATGGAAGGAGAAGCGGTCAAAGCCGCTGTTATCGCCAAACCAGATGACGAATTTGAATGGTTGCCTCTTCCTCGTACTTAACGCGGATTCAGCACCGAATAGGCCCAAGCGTTGTAGTCTGATCCGGTTCGGCACCAGCGGCCTTCGTCTCGGGACGGGGCGATGTAGTCCCAGTTGGGAGCGTCACCGTGATCGTGAGCTTTTCGGATCAGCAGGCGTCTCGCAATCGAGGTGTCGATCTGTTGTTGTAACGCTTCGGCATCCCACATGCGCTCAACTTCAGCCATCAATTTATCCCTGACATCCTCAACCGCGTCAGGACCATGGGCGCGGTTGGTTTGCTCGTCTGGGTCAGCGGCAAGATCAAAGAGCTGTACCGGGTAATCTGGTCCCCAGATCAGTTTCCAATCATCGCGGCGGATCATGAAAATTGGGGCGCTGAGGCCGTCGCTCATGACCTCGGTATGGGCGACATTGTCAAAACCGTCCTGCCCGCACATCAGGCCGGACAGGTCGCGGCCTTCGATGGGTTCGACAAGCGACGAAAGCTCGGTATCTCCGGCGAGCGACATCAGCGTCGGCATCAAATCAGTAAGTGTGACATTCTCGGTCACCGTCTTCGCTGATATGCCGGGGCCACTAAAGATCATAGGAATGCGCGAAGACCATTCATAAAAATGGCGTTTAAACCACATGCCGCGCTCGCCCAGCATTTCTCCGTGGTCGCCGAGGATGATCAGAATTGTGTTTTCGGCAAAACCCGACTGCGCCAGCACTTTGTTCAGCCGCCCGACTTGATCATCGATGTAGGATACCGAGCCGAGATAGGCGCGTCGGGCCTTTCGAATAACGGCGGGGTCGAAGTCTTGGTTTAGCTCGTGCCGATCCATGATGAACTTTGACAGCGGGTCGGCGGCTTGGGTGGGAATGCGCCCCACGGTTGGCATTGGGACTTCTTCGTCCGTGTAACGATCGTAGTAGTCTTGGGTGCAAAAGAAAGGATCGTGCGGGTGGGTCAGCGAGACAAAGAGGCAAAACGGGTTTCCGTCTTTCTCGCGCGCCATATCCCAGAGGTGCTGCTCGGCCTTAAAGACTGCCATTTCGTCGTAATCGAGCTGAACCGAGCGGTCACAGACCCCCGCCAACGTCACCCCCCGATCATCGGACTTGTGCTTGTCGTCACGGGATTCCAGATTTTCGGTCCAATAAAAATCACTGGGATAGATATCAGTGGTCAACCGCTCCTCGAACCCATGAAGCTGATCTGCGCCAACAAAATGCATCTTTCCCGACAGCGTTGTCCGATACCCCATTGCGCGCAGATAATGAGCAAAAGTCGGAATCTCCGAGCGGAACTCGGCGGCATTATCATACGCGCCTATCCGCGAGGCGAGGCGTCCCGTCATCATCGACATGCGCGACGGCCCACAAAGCGGATAGGAGCAATAGCTGTTGCGGAACGTCACCCCGCTCGCCGCCAGCGCGTCAATATGCGGCGTCTTCGCCGTGGGATGGCCGTAGGCGGAGAGAACCTGTGACGTTAGCTGGTCCGCCTGAATGATCAGGAAATTTGGTTGGGTCATGACCGGAGTGTTGAAGTTTATTGCCGGCGACGCAAGAGGGGTGTGCGGGTCGCAGGTTTCCTCATCTCGACGAATTCATACGAAGTCAGAGCACCGTTACCGGATAATTTCGCAGGTTCGTCCGGCCGATCTGTGTAAGCGTTACAATTTGCGATCAATCTCTAATTTTCGCCGCATCAGATTGGCCTTTTCTATCACATCGTGGCCGTCGAAATCGGCAGCATATTCTCCGCCGACAATAGCGTGCAATTTCGGACCCAAAATCCCGTTAATCTCTACGTGGATACCGCATATGGTGTAGCAGAAAGGTTTTCATGTTCGAACTTCAATCTCTCCCACATTTCGTCCGTATAAGTATAAACCCAATAATCCTTATCTTGTCCGCAAGGGGTGAAAGTTTCGACACCTTCTCTCCAAACGTAAATGCCCTCAAGAGGAACGTATGCACTGACATCAGACTTGATAGAATTATTGTCATTTTGGAATTTTGATCATCACATGCAGGAAGCATTGAGGCAAATATA
>CAZJWF010000097.1:0-11764 GCA_964549375.1 uncultured Neomegalonema sp. | reverse complement strand
TGTCGATGAAATAACTCGCGCCCATTGCGATCACATTCCGATGTGTCAGCATGGCCCCCTTGGGCTGGCCTGTTGTGCCGGAAGTGTAAAATAGCCATGCGAGATCCTCCGGTGACGGCATTGGTCCGCTGTAACGCTCGTAGCGGAGCGCGTCGGCAAAAGCCCGCGTGCCGGTTTCCAGAACCTCAACAACATCAGGCGTTGTCGCCGCCCTTGCTGTCGTACTGAGGTCGGGAGTGGTGAAAACCACTTTCGCGCCAGAATGGTCGAGCATGAATGCAAATTCGCGCTCATGCAGCCGTGCGTTCATTGGGACGGGCGTCAATCCTGCGCGCCAGCATGCAGCCAGCATCACCACAAACTCTGGGGAATTCGAAGCGATCAACGCGACGCGGTCTTGTGGAACCAGTCCCAGACGGTGAATCAAATATCCCGCCAACCGCGTAGCTTGATCCTCCAACGCTGCGAAACTGAGCATTACCCGAGAGCCATGTCCGATGGCGGGACGCTCGGCAGCGACCTTGGCAGCGCGATCAATTAAGTGAAAGACATGAGGCATCGCCAAAATATCTCAGCAAGACGGGGGCGGTGCAAGCACCTCTAACGTGCTTCAATCTTCGAACCATCTTCCCCTTCGCGCACGGCAAAGCGCTGCGCCTTCTCCCCCAGCGCTTCAAATAGCGCCCATTCCGTTCCGGTCATCCATGCCTGCGCGCCCAGCGCTTCGATTTCCGCAAATAACAGCGCTCTGCGATCTGCGTCGAAATGTGCGGCGATTTCATCGAGGAGCAAGATGGGGGGCACGCCGGTCAACGCGGTCAACGCGCGAGCATTGGCGAGGATCAAACTCACAAGGAGGGCCTTTTGCTCGCCGGTGGAGCAAGCCGAAGCTGGTGAGTCTTTCGCTACATATCGAACCGCTAAATCGCTGCGATGCGGTCCAAAGAGTGTGCGTCCGGCCAAACCATCCTGAGGACGCGCATCGTAGAGCCGCGCGGCATAGCGCTCGGCATTGGGGGCAGCCTCCTCGAATTCGCCTTCGAGTGCCACACCCGCGCGGGGAAATGCACTTTCCTCATCTTGCGCCGACAGCAATCCGGTCAGCGCTTCCCGCCGCCCTTGCGCCAGACCTAAGCCTGATTCAACCATCTGACTTTCCAGTGCACTTAACCATCGTTGATCCGAAACTCCGTCTTTCAACAACCTGTTTCGATCCCGCATTGACTTTTCGTATCGCGAGGCGTGTTCGGCATGATCGGGCGAAAAACTCAGCGCAATGCGATCTAAGAACCGCCGCCGCTCGGCCGGGCCTTCGACAAATACCCGGTCGAGCGCAGGGGTTAGCCACAAGATTCGCAAGATCCTGCCCAGCGAGAGGACCGACACGGATTTTTCATCACGCTTGGCTGTACGACGGGCTTCAGCTTCGGCCCCGGTCCATAAAACTGTCGGGTCACCGGGTCGTTCCAACGTTGCCGTGACGGACCAACCAATATTCGGCGGTTGACGGGCAAAGTCTGCGGGCTGGGCCCGGCGTAACCCACGCCCCGGCGCCAGCAATGACACGGCTTCGAGAATATTGGTTTTGCCCGCGCCATTTGGTCCCGCCAGCGCAATCGCATTAGCCCCGACAAGCAGGTCAGCACGCGCATAGGAGCGAAAGGCGATGAGCCGAAGGGTGGTCAAGGCAAGGGTCACACGGGCTTCCTACGGGACACCGCGCAATGAGCCAAGCGGTGTGATCAAACTCGCATCGGCATCACGACGTAAATGACGTGATCATCTCCAGCCTCGCGCACGAGGGTCGGCGCGGCACTATCGGCGAATTCAAACAACGCATTCTCGCGTTCAATCTGCGCGGCGATTTCGGTCAAGTACTTCGCGTTAAAGCCAATCGACATTGGTTCGGCAGCATAGGCAACGACCATCTCTTCATCAGCGGTGCCGCTTTCAGGAGAATTGACCGAGAGTGTCAGCTTGTCTTCTTCCAGCGAGAGTTTTACAGCGCGCGATTTTTCTGAACTTACGGTCGCTACGCGGTCCACGGCACCTGCGAACATCTTGGCGTCGACCGTCAGGGTCTTGTCATTGCCGACCGGTATGACGCGCGTGTAATCGGGGAATTGGCCATCAATGACTTTTGAGGTCAGGACAAACCGGCCACATGCGATACGGACTTTGGCTTCGGAAACAGATATCTGCGCGACAGCATCGGCATCTTCCAACAGCTTACCGAGTTCAGTCACGGTCTTGCGCGGCACGATAACGCCGGGCGACCCTGCCGCTCCATTTGGTAACGGCATATCAACCCGCGCCAACCGGTGTCCATCGGTGGCCACCGCGCGCAGATTATCCTCGACGACATGCAGATAAACGCCATTGAGGTAGTAGCGGGTCTCCTCAGTCGAGATCGCGAAGCGCGTTTTTTCGAATAAGCGATTCAAGTCGCCTGCGGTGACCTCATAGTTATGGCTATATTCCGACGATGCCATGACTGGATAATCGGAGGAGGGCAGCGTCGCGAGCGCAAAACGCGATCGGCCGGAACTCACCGTCAAACGTCCATCTTCGACATTCAGAGACAGCGAAACTTCTGACCCGTCTGGTAGCTTGCGAACAATTTCGTAAAGGGTCTGCGCAGGTGCCGTCACTGCTCCGCCAGTCTCAACCTTTGCATCCATCGTCTCGACAGCTTCTATATCGAGATCTGTCGCGGTCAGCGACAGGCTAGATCCCTCAGCTTTGAGCATAAGGTTTGATAGGATCGGAATGGTGTTGCGACGTTCAACAACACTTTGGACATGGCTCAGCGATTTCAACAATGCCGCGCGTTCTGCCGTAACCTTCATTTGACCCTCGCGATTCGTCTTGGGCTGCAGAAGTTACAGATTTCAGCGCCGGGAAGCGAGTACACTATAGAATTGAGATGCAACAGCGCGTATGAGGCGAAAAATCTCAAGGAATACAGCATGATTAAGACGGATACCTCTTCCCTGACGCAACTGGGCAAAGATGTTGTCGCGCCAACCAACCCCGAGGACGCGGTGCTTGAGCGCGTGCCGAACGGCAATGTTGGGACGGAATATCTGGTTCGGTTTACTGCGCCAGAGTTCACGTCGCTTTGTCCGATGACGGGCCAACCTGACTTCGCGCATCTGGTCATTGACTACGTACCGCGCGATTGGTTGGTGGAATCCAAATCGCTCAAACTATTCTTGGGATCGTTCCGCAATCACGGTGCGTTCCACGAGACGTGTTCAGTGGGAATTGCCCAAAGGCTGGTCAAGGAGTTGGAGCCGGTTTGGTTGCGTATCGGAGCCTATTGGTATCCGAGAGGTGGTATTCCGATTGACGTCTTCTGGCAGACGGGCGAGTCGCCCGCTGGTCTTTGGTTGCCCGATCAGGGCGTCCCAACTTATCGTGGTCGCGGGTAATATTTGGGATGAAGTTATCTGCGTTGCATTAGCGTATTCTTGCTCGCTACTTGCCACTTACACAAATATAATATCACAATCTTGTGAATAAAATGTATCATTTTTATACAGCATACCTCGATTTTAGTCATGTATCGTTCAAAATGCTACAATTTTAGGAGATCATAATGAGAATTGATGGAGTGTCATCCGACGCGGCTGCTTCGCAGCAGTCGTCCGGAGGATTTGATGCAATGGTCAAATCCGAGACCAGTGCATCGCCGACCCGCGCGGAACGCTTTGAAGCACGACAGCAGGCTCGAGAGGAACGGTTTGAGGCGCGGCAAGAAACGCGCGCCGATGGGTTTGCAGCGCGCTTAGAAGCAAGACCAAACAATGTGGATGCTCGGACTGCGAGATTCGAAGCCAGACAGGAAGCACGCGCTGATGCGTTTGCTGAGCGCCAGGCGGCACGACAAGAGAATTTCGACGCCTCTGGTGGTGGCGGCGGCGGAGGTGTCGGTGGAGACGTGCCATCTACTCCGCCCGTTCCGACAACGAATGGTCAAATTCTTGGCGGGATAACTGATGCAGGTGTTCCAATTCTTGAAACGACTGGTGATTTTACCCGTGACGGTGGGAATGTGCCGATTGCGAGCGTGAGCACGCGGGTCGTTGCAGTGAATGCGGATGGTACGCGCGATGTCGAGATCACCTTCACGAATGACGCTCCAGAAGGCGGGACGTTCCTGACGCCGCCTTGGGTGGCCATCCAAGACGGTAACTTCGACATCTACGATCGCGGTGAAGCGGCTGCTGAATTCCTTGAGCGTCTTGCTGAAGACGGGACCGTCAGTGATATTGGCGAAGCCTTCGAGAGTAGCGGTGCTGAAGGCAGTGACGGTGTGATTACTGGACCGGGCGGCGCCGCTGCCGGTCCTCTGGATACCGGCGAGTCAGGATCCATTATTCTGACGGTTCACCCAGCAAAATCGCAATTCCTGAGCTTTGCTTCGATGGTCATTCCGTCGAATGACGCCTTTATCTCGTCGCCGGGTGATCCGCGCGGCATTCAGATTTTTGACGATAAAGGAAACTTTATTGGTCAGGATGTTGAGATCAAGGGATCTGACGTGCTTGACGCCGGGACTGAGGTGAATACCGAGCAAGACGCGGCTTTCCTCAATCAATCCGCGCCAGACACCGGCGTTGATGAAGGCGGCGTTGTCGCATCGCACCCAGGCTTTATTGGTTCTGAAGGTCTGCCTGCAACAGATGGTGATACGTCTGATGCTGGAAGTGACTTTGACTTCAGGGGTCCTCAAAGCTGAGTTTTGAGTAATAATGAAAACGGCCCGCTGCATGGTGGGTCGTTTTCTCGTTGGTGTTTCTGAAACTGGGCGAACTATCAGCCGGAACATGCGTACCGACCTATCGCGGGAAGGGTAGAACTCTACTGACATAATGGTGTCAGTAGAAGTCGGGTATCTTTCGCCGAACGCACCGAAAGGAACATATCATGGGTATCAAGACCGCAAGGCTTAAACCCTCGTTTATCGCGTTCATTGAGAAGCAGCCGCTATTTTTCGTAGCGACAGGATTGTTCGGCGCGACAAATTAGAGCGTCTTGTGGCTTCACGCCGCACGCCGGTTCCATGTCATCGCCCGGAATGGGATCAGCATCACGAGTGTGATTGACAGTTTTACCAACCAGTCGGCCACGCCAAAATTCACCCAGCCTCCGGGGAAGATTGCCTCTCCGGTTCCGCCAAAGGCCATCACCCAAAAAATCAGGCTGTCAACCGTTCCTGCCAGAACGGATGAAATCAGCGGCGCTTTCCACCATGTTCCCTCGCGTAGCCGGTTGAACACCGAGACGTCCAAGAGCTGAGCGGTAAGAAACGCCGTGCCGGATGCGATAGGAACTCGACCTGCATCCAGCCAGAAATCTTTACTTGTCAGCAGCTCGGAGGCGCTGAGCGCACCCATGCCGGGTAGGCTTTGCACAAAAGAAATCGAGCCAATGACCGAAAGCAAAACGCCGAAGACGAAGCCGACAAAGATCACGCGCCGTGCCGATGCCGCGCCATATGCCCGGTTCATCAAATCCGTGATCAAAAACGAGATTGGATAAATCAGTGCCGCCCATTGAATGTGACCACTGAAGTTCAAACCTGTCAGGGCATCCATATCGACGCCGAGAATGGTCTTGACCGGTGTCGTCACCAGATAATTTGATGCTGCGACAATCACTGCCATTGCAATCACGCCAAGGATCACTTGGGGGCTTGTCCAGCCGTACTTTGTCTGGGTATGCATCATCAAATTCCGCAATCTCTGGAAAAGCGGCGCCTAACATCCCGCCGCGACAGGAGCAAGTGATGCCTGATGTTTCCGTTGCCTTCGAATCCCCAACAAACCCTGACTTGACGACGATGCACGACGCCAGAATTGCTTTCAGTTTTGAAGGCTATGATCCTGCGGATTGTTTCACGCCGCCGGTTTCGGCTCTTGCGAATCCCGACATGCGGTTTCGTGTTGCGCGCGTTGAGGGCGCGGTTGCTGGAATGGCCGCGTTGCGGCTGGACGACGGTTGGGGCGAGGTCAAAGCAGTCTTTACCGATCCGGCGATGCGCGGCAAAGGCGTCGCACGAGCTTTGATGGATGAATTGGAGAAGGTCGCTCGCGCGGAAGGCCTGTCGCGTTTGCGTTTGGAGACGGGTAACTTGCACAAAGATGCGCTGGTATTTTATCCGCGCCTCGGCTGGACTGAGATTCCGCGCTTCGATCCTTATCCAGAGAACGAGACCAGCATATTTTTCGAGAAGGTGCTGTAACGATGAAGTTGCGTTGGATTGTGATGCCGTTTTGGGCGCTGTTCGGTTGTGATGATCCCGGAGCCGTGAACACAGAACGTAGCGCCGACTCGATACGGGTAGCGACTTACAATACCCATCTGGCGCGAGGTGAAGCCGGAAAGCTCGCGACTGAATTGCGCGATGGGTCGGCGCAGGTAGATGCGGTCATCCGGATCATTGCTGAAGTTGATCCCGACATCCTGCTCGTCAACGAACTTGATTTTGATGAAGGCCGCGAAGCGATGGGTCTTTTTATCGAAAGGTTGTCTGATGCCGGAGTGGATTACAGTTACAGTTTTGTGGCGCCGGTAAATACGGGTCGACCGACCGGCCTGGATCTGACCGGAGATGGAAAGGATTACGGGCCGGAAAATGCTCAGGGATGGGGGGTCTTTGAGGGGCAGTTTGGCATGGCTGTGCTCTCCCGATTGCCGATCAAGAGCGACGACGTCCGTACTTTCGCGGGCCTTCGGTGGACCGAGATGCCGGATAACCTATACCCGCTCAATTATTTCCCTGAACCTGCGCTCGATGTGTTGCGACTTTCGTCCAAAAGTCATTGGCATATTCCTGTGCAAATCAGGAAGAAGACGCTTCACTTGCTCGCCAGTCACCCAACCCCACCGGTTTTCGATGGCGATGAGGATCGCAATGGTCGGCGCAATCACGATGAAATCCGCTTTTGGACAGATTACATCAGTGGCAAAGATTGGATGCTTTCAGATCAGGGTACGGAAGGCAGTTTGTCGGAAGATGCGCTCTTTGTCGTATTGGGTGATCTCAACAACGACCCGGAAAAGGGCGATGGACGGCGTGAGGCGATTAAAGGCCTCATCGAACATTCGCGCGTGCAAGATACCACACCAATAGGAGCAGCGGGTGCCGCGACCGCAGATTTCGATGAAGTCGGGCAGTTGAGGGTGGATTACGTTTTACCTTCCACCGGGTTGGATGTTCTTGAATCAGGCGTCTTTTGGCCCGCCGCTGACCACGCGATGTATGGGGCGGCCATCAGCGCATCTGATCATCGTTTAGTGTGGGTCGATCTTTCAATACATAGTTTCGAGCAATAAATCGTACTTGGCACGGTTTTCGCTTGAACTTGAGGTATGGACCTGTCGGAGCGCTTCCCCCGGCCTTTGGCATCCAAGGCTGGCTGCATGGCCAGCGAAGTACCGCTACTCCCGAGAAGATGTCGTTGTCGGATTCGGGAGTAGCGCCTCAAATCTTCAAATTTTGGGAATTTGGCGAAGTTGATGAGAACGCCGCATAACGCTCTCATCATAACAGGTGTTCGCTCATCAATACGGTTCAGGGGGGTCAGGTGGCCGATGGGGGGCGACCGTCGTTCACCTGATCCCTGAACCGTCCTTCTAACGTCGCAACCTTCGTGCCGGTGCTTTTCTGTCTGGGATAAACCGTTGTGCGGACGCTGTTCACTAAATTGGCATACAACTGGAAAGCTATCCAAACCGTGCTTAACGGAAACGCGGAGCGGATGACGGTGCAACCGAATAGTTTAAATCAGGAAGAGCTCGTCAATTTTGCGCGCTTGCTATACGGCGATAACTGGCGCGAAGAATTACCCAAACACCTGAATATCAATCGAAAAAAGCTTGTTATTACATTGGCTTCCGGTGATCCTCTGCCTCAGAGCATTGTCGTCCCTTTTGTCTCGCTGCTGGAAGATCATCTGCAAAAACAAGAGGAGTTGAGCCAAATTCTGCAGAAGCGCATCGTAGAAATCCGGAATGGGTCTTCTGGTGAAAAACAATCCAGAGCAGTGTGACGTCCTGCTTTTTAGGTAATTCTGGTTGATTTCTATCGCGGTGAAAATCGCAATGCTAATTCAATACTGAGTCTCAATATGCGAATTGCAGGGTCGGGATAAGATCAAACTGCACATCGTAAGCTGTCGAAAACCTTACAAAGGTTTGAGTCGAAGCAAGAAATCGTTTACTTTTCTGTACAGCGTCGAAAAAAGGCGCACCGATTGAGCCAGGAGATTTAAATGAACTTTCGAGACAGTGGCGCGCTCGCCACGGCGGCGACCCTTGCGCTGACCAGCGCAGCATCCGCACAGAGCACAACGAATTTCTATCAGCAAATCCAAAGTGGCTATCAGCAAGGTGTCGTTGCACCTGCCGCGACCAGCACTTTTCAGGCAACGTCGCCCACAACGTTTAATGGCGGTTCGTCTTTCTTCGCGCCGCAAGGCTCGACATACGCCCCGCCGAGCGTGACGACCTATGCGCCACAGCAAGCCGCACCTAGCTATGTTCCGGCCCCGACGACCTCGCAACAACCTGCGTCAGCTTACTCGGCAGGTACGTCGAGCTTTGGTTCGCCTTACACTCCCACAACGCAACCCGGCTATGCGCCATCGGTGCCGCCTACATATGTGACCCCAACCTACGGTACAGCAGCGACGACGTATCAAGGTTTGCCGATTCCAGAGTATCAGGTTCAGCAACCGGGCTTCAGCGCCCCCAAATCGCCGCAGGCAGTGCCGGTTCCAGCGGCCGCTTATGAGCCTAGGCAATCTTCAACAACACCAAGCACAAACAGCCTGCCTGATTCAGATGCGTGGTCATTTAACCTTGCGCGGTTCTATCCAGCCATTCAGGCTTGCTTGCGTAAGAGTTCAGCGAAAAACCCTGTAATCGCGAATATTCAGGTCAGCGACAACAAAACCAATATGCTGATCGGCGAAGGGGGAGCGTCTAGTTTCTCCATATGCTCGACTGGTTTGAGTGGAACGGTGGTTAAGGTGAACAGCGACATTCGTTCCTTGCCGCCAGCATTCTTTGCTCCGCTGGGATCGACGTTTACGGTGTCGCCAGACCGTCCGTTCCAGCCGGTTGTCGATACAGACCAAAAAGTCATTGGCTGGCTGGTTCGCACACAACCGAGCACTTCGGTCAATCAATTCGGACAGGTGCCTAGCTTTGACGGACAATTCATTCGGCCCATGATGGTGAACACGAGCATCGGCAAAGGCTGACCGCTTAACGATCTGGAATGATGAAACGCGCGGTGAGGTTCTCGCCGCGCGTTTTACTTTGGTCGCTTTTTTGACTGGACTTAGACGCGGACTGACGAGGCGTCCAGTACAGGTCATCAATGTCAGACCAGACCTGCCAATTTGGCAAAAGGATCGCGGCTCGCATCTTTGTGCCATTCATATTCACAGCCCAATGCCAATTTCTCGGCCATCTTCATACCGAACAAATCGGCCATCACGGCGAGCGCCATATCCATTCCGGCTGAGACACCAGAAGACGTAAAATACTTCCCGTCTTGTACCCATCTTGCCTCCTTCACCCACTCTACGTTTGGCGCGCGATGAACTGTATCGGTGAAATCAAGTTTATTGGTTGTTGCTCGGCATCCGTCGAGGACACCCGACATCCCCAACAACACCGTTCCGGTACACACAGCCATCACGCGTTCCGCGTTCTCAGAGGCCGTCCGGAGCCATTGCAATAGTTCCTCGTCTTGGCCTTCAACCAATGCCGCGTCGCCTCCGGGGATCAACAATAGATCATAGTCGTTCTTTTCGGATAAGATCTTGTCGACGACGATCCGCTGACCGTGACAGCTCGGCACAGGATCGCTCTTTTGTGCGACAGTTATGATCTCGGTTTCTTTTCCGAAACCACCCAGCATTTCGATCGGCCCAAAGTAATCCAATGTCTCGAAGCCGGGAAACACCAACGCAGCAAGCGTTCTCATGAACTGTCACTTTCGCACATTACCCTAATGGGAAACTTGGTGCGAAGCGTCCTATTGTCACGACGACTTTGCGGGTAGCGTCAATGACAACCTTTTCGAGATGAGGCTGTGGATCGTTTTCGCTCTACCACGAGCGTCGAACGTTATTGTCGGCTCGTCACATAGGCTCTGGCCGTTGAATATCCTTTCAGCGACAGCGCGGCGACGTGTTTCTTTCCGCTTTTGCCGACATAGCTGATCTCGATCATCGTGCGGGTGGGCATCCGTACCATCAGCTCGTTTTCAGCAATTGACGGGGCGATTTGAGCCGCCGCACCGCCCGGCATATCAACCAACCGCCAACCATCACCGGGCCCCAGACGAGCGCTGGGCTGGCCGTCTAGGGTGATTATCACGACTGACCCGTCCTGAATCGGCTCGACGGGCAAGAAAACCATGCGATCCTCGCCGGTATTCGGTTCTGCAAAGGCAAGCCGATGCCCATCCTCAGAAGCCGTCGCCAGCGCGCATCCCGCGTCCAGAGCGCAAAAGGCCGTCCAGTCACCAAAAGACTCTGGTTCCGCGGCTTGTGCGGTATGGGCCGCGAGCGTCATGGCGACGAAAGCGGATTTGACCCACATGATTTTGCCTCCTGCTCGTAAGTTCCTGCTTTATATAACGCGAAACGTGGCAAGCGCATGGTGTTTGTCGGGGTGTAGAACGGAGTCTTGCCGGTGAGCTTGCGATTGATCCTGCTGAATACCTATCTGCGTGCCGTGGTCCGGCCCGCTTTGTCGCGGGTCAAAACCCCACAAGCGGCGCGGCGACATATGGAAAAATCGGCCAGCCGCCTGCCAAAATCCATGAGTGGCATCAACCGACACGCCGAAGCGGTGCCCGGTCCCGCTGGGCCAATCCCCGTTGAGTGGTTGTCATCAGGCCGGGTGGATCGCCGCCGCGTGCTGATCTATCTTCATGGCGGCGCTTATATCATGGGTAGTCCTCGAACTCATCGGATGATCACCACGGCTCTGGCGCGGATGACAGGAATGCGGGTGCTGGTCCCGGATTTTCGATTGGCGCCGGAGCACCCCGTCCCGGCAGGGGTAGAGGATGCTGTCGCCGTCTATACATGGTTGCTTGCCCAAGGATATGAAGCGTCCAATATCGCGTTGGTCGGGGAGTCTTCAGGGGGTGGTCAGTGTTTCGCTACGGCTATCGTTCTCAGAGAAAAGGGCTTCCCGCCGCCCGCTTGCATTGTCGCTTTCAGCCCTTGGCTCGACTTAACGATGAGCGGTGCGTCTGTGAAAACCAATGCTGAACGAGAGTGCATGTTGCCGGTCGACCGCGCTGCGGAGGTCGTCGGTTATTACGTGGCGGGCACCGATCCGAGCGACCCCATTACCTCGCCGCTGTTTGATGATGGTCCCATGCCGCCGGCGTTGATTCAGGTAAGCCGTGCTGAAATCTTGCTCGACGACTCCGTTCGCATGGCCAAGCGGCTGCAAAAATCCGGTGGTGATGTCACGTTGGAGACATGGGAAAAAACTCCCCATGCGTGGCAATTCTTCGGTGCCTATCTGCCTGAAGCCAAAGATGCCTTGGAAAAAGCCGCTGCATTCTTACAAACACATCTGTGCCCGTAACGCTTGCACTCCGCACACGGAGGGTTAGAGTTGCTGTCCTGAGGGGGAGCAACTGTGACAAGCCATGCGTATACCGCCGCGTTCATCGGCGTTGAAGCTCGCGAAGTGGATGTCCAATGTCAGCTTTCATCTG
>CAZJWF010000096.1:0-11777 GCA_964549375.1 uncultured Neomegalonema sp. | reverse complement strand
GGTTTCAGCGCAACGACTCCAATCATGAGATCGACCTCAATCAGATTTATGGACTAAATGAGAGTCGCACACGTCAGTTGCGAGGACTATCGGACACAAGGCCCACTCGTGCCCATCACGAGCGCGGGTTCCTCGAATACCGCAACATCAATGGCGAGATTTACCCCCCGCAACTGCTCGCCAAGCCCATCCAACGCCGACCCTCTCCGATACCAAACGAACCGGATGGATTGGAGCAGCTCCAGTTTCAGGAGGGCTTTGACGGTCTGCATGACGAGAGAATTCTACGTGAGATCCTTCGTAGGTCGGCCCCGAAACGCTCCACAGATTTGTTCGCGGTGGGTCTGGAACACGGCAATGCCACCATCGGAAACTCCGTTTTTAACACGCTGTTTCTGCGCGAGCACAACCGTGTGGCCAAAGTAATCGGCACTGCCCATCCGCAATGGGACGATGAACAGGTTTTTCAAACCACGCGCAACACAGTCATGGTCATCGGGTTAAACACTGTTCTGAGTGATTATATCCGCCATATCTCGCAACGTCATTTCCCAATCGACGTCATCCCCGGATACGCCGATACGCAACCTTGGTATCGACCCAACCGCATCTCGATCGAATTCAATCTTCTGTATCGGTGGCACGAGCTTGTCCCCGAAAAACTCAACTTTTTGGACGACCCAAAGGATTATCGACACAACAATAGCTTGCTGTTGGAGAATGGCCCAGAATTCATGATCGAAAAGCTTTCAAGGCAGCGGGCAGGAAAGCTGACCATCGGCAACCTGCCAGAGCGACTACGTCCGATAAAGGCCGACACGATTGATCTGATGCGCTCAGCTCAGCTTTACACTTACAACGCCTACCGCGAGCGCTTCGGATTGAAACCGGCGCATACCTTCGAGGATATCACGAAAAATCCAGAGCTGATCGCAAAGCTCAAGGCGCTCTATCCCGATGGCGTCGAGACGCTGGAGTGGTTTGTCGGCATGTATGCAGAAGACCACGGAAAGCACCGGATCATGGGCGAGCTGATGCAAACAATGGTAGCGAACGACGCCTTTACACAGGCTTTGACGAACCCGTTGCTTGCCAATGGCATCTACAACGAGAAAACCTTCAGCGAGGCCGGTCTGAAAGAGATCGAAAGCAGCGGCACGCTATTCGACCTCATTCGGCGCAATACCGACAACACGATCGGATTCGAATGTTCGTTCTCGGTCAGCCCTTCGACTTAACTCACCACGCCATCCGCCCCAATCACGCTCTTGCCGCCCATGTATTTTTGCAGCACGTCTGGAATCGCAATCGAGCCGTCCTCGCGTTGGCCATTCTCCATAACAGCGATCAGACAACGACCGACAGCCAACCCGGACCCATTGAGCGTGTGGACATATTCAGGCTTGCCTTTGCCGCCATCTGTCGGTTCGGGACGCCAGCGCGCGTTCATGCGCCGGGCCTGAAAATCGCCACAGGTCGAGCAGGAAGATATTTCTCGATACGTATCCTGCCCCGGCATCCAGACTTCGATGTCGTAAGTCTTACGCGCGCCAAAGCCCATATCGCCGGTACACAAAACCACGGTACGATACGCAAGGCCCAGCGCTTCTAGGATGCCTTCGGCACACCCCCGCATCCGCTCTAACTCAGCATCGGACTCGTCAGGTTTGCAGATCGTCACCATCTCGACCTTTTCAAACTGGTGCTGACGCAGCATCCCGCGCGTATCCTTGCCCGCACTGCCCGCCTCTGACCGGAAACATTGCGTGTGGGCGGCGTAGCGGCGAGGCAGATAACTTTCCTCGACAATCGCACCGGAAACGATGTTGGTCAAAGTGACCTCTGCCGTGGGAATGAGCCACCAACCATTCGTGGTGCGATAGCTATCCTCGGCAAATTTCGGCAATTGCCCGGTGCCAAGCATCGCTTCATCACGCACCAGAACCGGCGTCCACGCCTCCGTCAGACCGTTCTGATCCACATGCGTATCGAGCATAAACTGAGCAAGCGCCCGGTGCAGACGCGCCAGCGCGCCAGACAGCAGCATAAAGCGCGCACCAGACAATTTCGCGGCGGCCTCAAAATCCATGCAGCCCATCGCTTCGCCGAGGTCGAAATGCTGTTTCGCCTCAAAGCCCAGTGTCGGCGGAGTGCCCCACTTTTTGTCCTCGACATTATCGGCTTCATCCGCACCGTCGGGAATATCATCGCGGGGCAAGTTTGGCACTTGCATCAGAGCGTCACGCAGAGCGGCATCCGCTTCGACAGTTTCCGTCTCCAGCGCGGCAATCTTTTCTTTGCTGTCAGCGACCAGCGCGCGCAGGCGCTCAAACTCCGCCTCATCGCCTTTTGCCTTCGCAGCTCCGACCTGTTTCGACGCGGCATTCCGCTCAGCGAGCAAGTGCTCCGATTGCGTCACAAGTGCCCGGCGTTTCTCGTCCAATGCCAGCAGAGACGCTGACAGCGGCTCCACCTTCCGGCGCGCTAGGGCTGCGTCAAAAGCGGCGGGATCATCGCGGATCAGACGAATATCGTGCATGGGTCTGGCCTGTGCTGTTATATCTTTCGCACAGGGTATAGTCCGGGTGGTTAACGAAGTCATGCCCGACGATTGATCAACCTTTCCGCGGCCCGGGGTGAAGATCGAAAGCAAAGGATTTTCGACATGCAAAACGCCGATGACGAGCCATCCTTTGATGATTTCGATGAGGTGCATTACCCCCGCGCCGAAGACAGCGACTTTGACGCCATCGTCGAAACAGCGATTTCCCGCCGGGGTTTTCTGAATGTTGTGGCGATGGGCACGGCCAGCTTTGTGACTGGCACCGCCGGGTTCGGTTCAAACGCCCACGCCGCGAGCCGGTTTAGTTTTGAGCAAGTCGCCGCGACCAGCGCCGATAGGGTCACGGTACCTCCCGGATTTTCAGCGACCCCGGTTGTGAATTGGGGCGATCCTCTCTGGACAGACGCGTCCGAATTCGACTGGTCGGTGCGCGGAACGGCTGATCAACAAGCCAAAGCCTTTGGCGACAACAATGACGGCATGACAGTCTTTTCAATCGAAAATCGCACCGTTCTGGTGGTCAATCAGGAATATACAAACCGAAAAATTGCCAACGCGCATCGCGAGTCAAAGCGCGCTGAAACCGACGATGATGTCCGCAAAGGAATGCTCGCCCACGGCGTCAGTGTTGTTGAGCTAACGCAAAAAAATGGCCACTGGCGCGTGGTTCAGGACAGCCCCTATAACCGCCGCATCACACCGCAGACGGAAATGAAAATCGAAGGCCCAGCAGCGGGCAGCGATCTGCTCAAGACCAAGGCCGACCTCTCGGGAATGCAAACCTTCGGCACATGGAACAACTGCGCCAATGGCGAAACGCCTTGGGGCACGTATCTCGCCTGCGAAGAAAATTTCAACGGCTATTTCCGGTCCTCCGACCCCGAAATCGCCATTTCGCCGGAGAAAAAGCGATATGGAATCGGCGTGAAAGACTGGGGCTATGGTTGGGCACAAATCGATGATCGTTTCGACATCGCCAAAGAGCCAAACGAGGCGAACCGCGCCGGGTATGTGGTCGAGATCGACCCATCCGATCCGAGCTCGACGCCCGTTAAACGCACGGCACTGGGCCGCTTCAAGCACGAAAATGCAGAAGTCGTAATCAACGGCGATGGCCGTATCGTTGTTTATATGGGCGATGACGAGCGCGGCGAGTTCGTCTATCGCTTTGTCTCAGACGGCACCTATGCTGTGGGTGGCGATACGTCAGAGTTGCTGAACAAAGGTACACTCTACGCCGCGAAATATAGCGAAGATGGGACGGGACACTGGTTGGCTCTGACCCCCGCAACCACCGAAATGTCCGCCGCTGAAATCGCTGTTCACAGTCGCATTGCCGGTTCGAAAGTCGGAGCGACAACGATGGATCGCCCGGAATGGATCACCACACACCCCGGCAAAGCCGAGGTCTATGTCGCGCTGACCAACAACAAAAACCGAGGCATCAAGCCCAATAGCGGCGGCGATGAAACCCCCGTTGGTGGCCCCAATCCGCGCGAGGGCAACAAGTATGGGCAGATCGTGCGCTGGACGCCCGATGGCGGCGATCACACCGCGAGAGGCTTTACGTGGAACATCTTCGTGCTGGCCGGAAACCCCGATGTCCACAGCGATGCCAACGCAGGGTCATCAAACGTCAATGCCGGCAACATGTTCAACTCGCCAGACGGCATCGCATTCGATGATCATGGCATCTTGTGGATTCAAACGGACGGAAATTACGCGAATACGGGCGACTTCGAGGGGCATGGCAACAACCAGATGCTCGCCGCCGATCCAGAAACGGGCGAGATCCGTCGCTTTCTGGTCGGGCCGGTGGCCTGCGAAGTTTCCGGCCTTAGCTTTTCGCCAGACCGCCGCACGATGTTCGTGGGAATCCAGCACCCCGGCGCTCACGGTTTGAACAGCACTTGGCCGGGTGGCATCACCGATGTTCCACGCTCTGGCGTGGTCGCCATCACCCGCGACGACGGTGCGGTGATTGGATAATCGGGAAGCCGCCATCCCGAAGCTTCTTTCGGTCAAGATCAGCGCGTCACCGGGTCGAAAAACTGATGCACGATTTCAAAGAACGGTTTGGGGCGCTCAGCGTGCAGCCAGTGCCCCGCACCAGTAATGCTGGCGAATTCGACTTGAGGGAATAGAGTCCGGATCATCGGCTCGTGGCTTTCCAGGACATAGGTGCTGTCCCCCCCTTTGACGAACAGCGTTGGGCCGTCAAATTGCGCGCCGCTTGGTGGAGACGGCCAACCGGTAATCTCGCCCATCGACGCATCAAGAACCGCCAAGTTAGATTTCCACTGTGCAACACCCTCGCTCACACTCAAGTTTTGCAACAGGAACGCCCGCATTGCGGCTTGCGGAATGGTCGCCAGCAGAATTTGGTCGGCCTGCTTGCGGCGGCTGATCCCCTCCAACCCAATCTGCCGCATGGCCTCAATTTCTTTGTGATATTCATGATCATAGGCAATCGGCGCAATATCAGCGACAACCAGCGACGCCAACAATTCAGGCCGCTTGAGCGCCATGATCATCGCTGCCTTACCGCCCATTGAATGACCCAGAAGATGCGCTTTGCCATCGCAATGTGTCTCGATCACCGCCGCAAGATCATCGGCCATCGAGTTATAGTCCATCAACTCATGCCAGGGACTATCACCATGATTTCGCATATCGACGCAGATCACGGCGCGCTTTTCCGCAAAACCACGTGCGAGCGTGCCAAAGTTTCGACCTTGGCCGAGCAATCCGTGGGCGATAACCAACGGCGCACCCGGCGAGTCGGTCAAGGCGTCAACGCGGGAAATATGAAGTGGAACGGGCATACTCGGAGGTATAGCGCAATTAAATCTCAGCGTCGCGCCCGTTTCGCTAAAGACGTGTCGGGATGGCATTCGCCCAGTAATTGGCAAAAAAGATCAGAGCTTCAAACGATCACGCAGCGCGTTGCCAGCAACACCGCCGGTTTCGTTCTTCGTGGGCTTTTCTTTCTCGATCGCTTTCCGCTCGACAGGCTCGACATGAGAAAGCTTGAGCTTCGACCGAAAGGCATAACCCGTTTGCTCTCCCCGAGACCAAGCTGTCACAGCCGCCGTATTCCGAACCGTTTTTCGGCCCTTCATGATTTCAATCATCACGACACGCGCCAGCGGGCTGAATGAGCGAACGCGGATACCACCATCGGAGTAATCAAGAACTTCAACTTCTTGATTATCGACATAGGCCTTCAAGCCTTTGCCAGTCTGTCGATCATGAACCCTAAATTCGCTCGGGTCGAATTTTGCGGACGCACGTTTGCCGAACATTGGTCTCTCTACCTTTGCGCTTTCAACTACGAGCACGAGAAGAGTGTACCGCAGGTGGCTTGATAAACCCTAAATGGCCTTTAGAATTGTCGCACGAACGCGAACTAATTTTTGCGGGGTGCAATCCGCGACCTAAAACCGTCAAAAAGACTTTCCTTCAAGGACCTACCTCCCAAAAGCTCCATCCCAAGCGAAGCAGTATTTCGCTGGTATGCCTGTTTTAGTTCAGGTTGAGTAAAATTCCCAAAATACGACAAAAAAATCTTACACAGTATTAAATTAGTCTTTGCGCCACTACCTAAATATTCAATATTTCTATTTTAGGTAGAAAATTCAAGTCGATCTTTGTTGACGCTACTGATCATCACGTTCTCGAAAGCTTTAAGCACCCTCCACATCTTCGCCGCCAACCTTGGCCAGCAGTGCCGCGTTGCCACCCGAAGCGGTGGTATCGACACATACTGCGCGCTCGTGAGCATAGGCTGAGGGCGACAATGTATCCGTGATCAACGGAACAATCGCCCCAGTACGTGCCGCCAGCGCCTTTCGCAGCGGTTGTTGATCGCTGCCCATATAACCAACGCAATCGATCGATAGCGCCGACAAGCCATCAGGCTGAACCCGCCCATTAACGGCGGCAATCGGAAATTTACCTTCCGTTAATGTACCCAACGTTCGAACTGCATCCGGCGAGACCGCAACGACTGCATTGCCCATCGCAAGCGCCTGCACCGCCTGATCAAGTGCGCTTTCATCGGTCGGTCCGAGGCACAGCACTGTCCCGCGCGGCGCAAGACTCCAACGATTAGACTCGCCTGTCGGCCCCGGTAGGTCGATTGGGCCTTGCTCAAGTGCCGCCGCCACAGCCATCGCTTCAGGGGCCGCACCGCGCAGCGCGAGGCGCAATGTGCCGATACGGTCGTGACGCGCAGCCCAATCGGTGTGATCGACCCCGGTAATCGCTTTTTCCAGCTCATCTGCTTCGACGACCGGCGCGTCCGCCGTCGCCACTGGTGCAGTCTCACGCTTTCGCAGCCGCGACAGATAGAGCGGCCCTCCTGCTTTTGGACCGGTCCCCGACAAACCTTCGCCGCCGAATGGCTGCGAGCCGACAACAGCTCCAATCTGATTGCGATTGATATACATGTTTCCGGCGGCGGCTCGATCAATGACTTGCTGTACACGACCATCAATCCGAGTGTGCAAACCAAATGTCAGGCCATATTCGCGCTGATTGATGGCATCGACCACGTGATCAATCTCTTCGGCATCGAAGTGCGCGATGTGCAGAATGGGGCCAAAAATTTCCCGATCCAACTCCTCGATGCCTTTGATGCGAAAGCAATGCGGCGCAACGAAATGTCCACCCCCCGGCGCGTTTACGTGTTTCAGCAAACGCCCTTCGCCTTCCATCTTTCGACAATAGGCTGTGATCGCCTCTTGCGCTTCAGCATCAATGACCGGAGCAACATCGGTGGCGAGATCAAGCGGATCACCAATACTCAGCGCATCCATTGCGCCATACAACATTTCAAGAAAGCGCTCTTCAATATCCCGCTGCAAATACAAAACCCGCAGCGCCGAACACCGTTGACCCGCACTTTGAAACGCCGAGGCGACGATGTCGCGAACGGCCTGTTCAGGCAGTGCTGTTGAATCAACAATCATCGCGTTCAGGCCGCCCGTCTCTGCGATTAACATCGCATCGGGAGCGGCGGTTTCGGCGAGTTGACGGTCAATGATCTTTGCGACCTCGGTTGAGCCGGTAAAACACACTCCCGCAATTCGCGGATCAGAAGTCAGCGCAGCGCCAACGGTTTCGCCGCGTCCAGGCAGCATGATCAGAACTTCGGGCGGCACACCCGCCTCGTGCATCAGGGCAATCGCTTTGCGTGCCATCAAGGGGGTTTGCTCTGCCGGTTTTGATAAAACCGCGTTACCCGTCACCAACGCCGCCGCGATCTGTCCCGTAAAGATGGCGAGTGGAAAATTCCACGGCGAGATGCAAACAATAGCTCCACGCGCCGACGACCGTTCCTCTGCGTGTTCCGCCTCGACCGCGTAGTACCGCAGAAAATCGACCGCCTCGCGCACTTCGGCCACGCAGTCCAGCAACGTTTTACCCGCCTCTCGCGTGGCCAGCGCGAACAACTCGCCAAAGTCCCGCTCGTACAAATCAGCGATGCGATTCAAGAGCGCTGCCCGTTCCTCAACATGGCGCGCCGCCCAACCGGGCTGAGCCGCTGTCGCCGAGGTGACGGCTTCTTTTGCCTCTTCGGGTGTCGCCTCTTTGATAAAGCCAACAATCTCATCAGGATTTGCGGGATTGCGAATTGCCTCCCCGTCTTCGCCCCATTGATGCGGAGCCAAGAACGGGACGCGGGCCGCTTCAATGATTTCCAGATCATCTGGATTCGTAATGTCCCATCCCGCCGAATTGTCGCGTCGTGGGAAAATTTTTGTCGGCTGCGTAATTGCGCTACGGCTTTGGCTGGCTTGGGTCAAAACCGCTTCGATGGGATCTCTGGCGATGACTTCCGGCGAGACATCCTCATCGACAATCTGATTCACAAAGGACGAATTTGCACCGTTCTCAAGCAAACGCCGCACCAAATACGCAAGCAAATCACGATGCGCGCCAACAGGTGCGTAAATCCGACAACGGGTCTTGGCATCGCCCATGACAACCGCATGAAGAGTCTCGCCCATGCCATGAAGGCGCTGAAATTCAAAGTCATCGGTGCGGCCCTGCGCCATGTGCAACACTGCCGCGATCGTATGCGCGTTATGGGTTGCGAACTGCGGATAGATGCGATCCGTCATCGACAACAGCTTACGCGCACACGCGATATAGCTGACATCGGTTTGCGGTTTACGGGTAAAGACGGGAAATCTAGGCAGACCCAAAACCTGCGCCCGCTTGATCTCCGTATCCCAATACGCACCCTTGACCAACCGCACCATGATGCGGCGATCCAGACGCTCGGCGAGCGCATTCAACCAGTCGATTACATGCGCGGCCCGAGGGCCATAGGCTTGCACGACAACACCGAACCCGTCCCAACCCGCCAGACTTGAATCAGAAAGAACCGCCTCGATCACATCGAGCGACAAGTCGAGACGATCCGCCTCCTCCGCGTCGATATTGAACCCAAGGCGCGCATCCTTTGCCGCCTTCGCGAGTTGCAATGTCCGGGCGACAAGCACCGGCAACATCTTTTTGCGCTGGCCATATTCATAGCGAGGATGCAGCGCCGAGAGCTTGACAGAGATACCGGGGTTTTCGCGAATATCGTCACTTTCGGCACGGATAGAGATGGCCGCAATCGCTTGACTGTATGCGCCATGATACCGACGCGCGTCATCATCGGTCCGCGCTGCCTCGCCGAGCATATCATAGGAAAAAGTGAAACCCGTCTGCCGCGCCTCTGTGCCGTTCTCCATCGCTTCGTCGATGGTGCGGCCTAGGACAAACTGTGCGCCCATCTCACGCATTGCACGGCCCACGGCGAGGCGCACCACGGGTTCTCCCATCCGGCGCACGACCCCGCGGAGAGTATTGACCACTCCGGGCGCGGTATCTTCGTCGATCACACGACCCGTCAGCATCAGTGCCCAGGTCGAGGCATTCACCATCGTTGAATCGGACTGTCCGAGATGTGTGCTCCAATTATGTGGTGCGATTTTGTCTTGGATCAGATCATCAATTGTCGACGCATCCGGCACCCGAAGCAGCGCTTCGGCAAGGCACATCAACGCCACGCCTTCCTCGGTCGACAGGCCATACTCGCCCAGAAACTCTTCCATCAAACCGGTATTGGCGCTGCCACGAACCCGGCGCACCAGCTCGGCCCCGACGGCTGAAATGGATGTCCGCTCTTCGGGAGCCAAAGCCGCAAGAGCAATCAACCGCTCCAGCGCGTCCGCTTCTTTCTCAAGCGTGGCAGCACGGAGAGTCTGTCGCATTTCATCCAGCATGTCGGTCCTCCCAATTCATCGGATCAACCTAGCGCACGGACGATCTATCAAGTGATCTGATTATTCTTCAATTTAAGACCATTTCAGCTTATTTGTGGCTCAAAACAGTTCAAATGGATGGTGATTTATCTCTCACTCAGTTAAATTAGACCGCATCGACCATCGTATCCTCGGTGCTTTGTCACGAGATGCCCAAATGTCGATGGCGGCATTGAGCGATGAGATCGGCCTCAGCAAATCTCCCACCCTTGCGCGGGTGCGTCGCTTGGAGCGCGAAGGCGTTATCACGGCATATCGTGCGGAGTTAAACCTTGAAAAGCTGGGGCTTTCTCACGTCGCCTTTGTTCAGGTCACGCTGGACAATACGCTGACAGCGGCATTGGATGCGTTTAATGCCGCCGTCAAAGAACACACGGAAATCGAAGCCGCCCATATGATCGCTGGGGGGTTCGACTATTTGCTCAAAGTGCGGACCACAGATGTCGCGACTTATCGCAAGGTACTGGGCGAGACGATTGCGGCCCTGCCTCATGTCGCACAAACCTCAACATTCATCGCGATGGAGACAGTGAAGGATGGTTAATATTTGCAGGGCATGATGGACGTCCCCATATCTATGGTGGAAAAAGCCGAGGGTCTTATGAGTCAGCCAAAAGTCATCGTCGTCGACACACGCAACGCAACCGATTACGAGCGCGCGCAAATCGTCGAAATTGCCGAATGGAAAGGCAAGCCCCCCAGCACGGCTGCGAAATGGTTGGGCCGGGCAGCAGCCCCTTTCGACAAGGCAATGCGCGCGGCATTCTCGGAAGAGACCGTCGAGAAAGCCTTATCCGAAGCTAATAAGTTGGCCTCCAAAACCCTGCGTGAAGATGCCGACGCACCCCTGCCGAGCGATTTGAAAGCAGCGGATGTCGAGGCAAACAGTTCTCGCAAATGGGCGATTGGCATGGCGGGTGCCAGTGGGGCCAGCGCCGGAGCCGCCGGTTTTGCCGGTCTCGTCATCGACATTCCGTTCACCGTTACGATGGCTCTGCGCGCCATACGCCGGATCGGGGCCGCCTATGGCTATCAGACGGAAGCGGAGAGCGAATTCGCAATGCGCGTTCTCTCTACCGCCGCCGCCAACACTGACACTGAAAAAGACAACGCCCTCGCTGCCCTTGAAGCCGACTACGAAGGCGAAGTGTCGAATAACGCCGCATCGCGCGGAATGATCGCAAAAGAAGGCGCAGTCTTCGCCACGCGCAGCCTCGCCGCGGCGCTAGCACGAAATCTGGCCGGGCGCAAAGCCGCTCAGGCAATCCCGGTGGTCGGCGCGGCCATCGGCGCCGCAGCCTCAGCCTCGTTCCTTGACGACGTCTGCACCGCTGCACAGCGGATCTATCAAGAGCGCTTTCTGCGCGACCGCGAAATCCTAGACGAGAAAATCGCCTAACTGCCCAAAAGCGGGGCTTTACTGTTCAAAGCGACGCTCAGTTACCTCCTCCACCGGGGCACCCGTGACCATCAAAGACGGTTTCTTACTTCTCACGTAAGCGGTCGTCACAACCCCCATCGAGCCGCTGAAATGACCCTGATTTCAGGCCTAAATCCGGCGTTTATTTTCCCCGAACGCCCGATCACCCCGAAACCCATCTCCATCATCGGCATTGTCGTTCAAATCCGTCTTGATTTCTTGACCTCTCACCCGTATTCCCGTCCGTGGAGAGGTGGCCGAGTGGCTTAAGGCACACCCTTGCTAAGGGTGCGTGCGGGAGACCGTACCGTGGGTTCGAATCCCATCCTCTCCGCCACTCTAAAAATTATCCTTTTCACCTCAGTGGCTTAGTGAATGGCGTGTCACTTATCTTTCGTAGATGTGTCACTTCCCTGGTCAGCCCCCACTGAGTGGCCCGAGGTAAAAGTTAGTGCATAGTGGGCCTCTGGTC
>CAZJWF010000095.1:0-11853 GCA_964549375.1 uncultured Neomegalonema sp. | reverse complement strand
GCGTGATGAAATCAGCACACGGTCCGGTAATCGGGGGCAAGGTCAGCGTTTGGATTGCGCCAGGACCGGACCGTATTTACGGATTGTCTATGTTCAGGTTCTTCGCGTTTATTCCCATTTCATAGAATGGTGCAATTCCCAGCTACTCGGCTTTCGCGGTCGTTTCGATGCCGGAGAGGCGTGTCGATAACAAGTCGCCTGAGTTTGAAAGGATCGGGTAGGCGATCATCGAAAACGAGCTGTTAATCTGCTTGAGCGCACGCAGGGTTTCCTGATGGATATTGCTCGTCTCCACGCTTTCGCTAAGCCCTTCGCGCAGTCTTCCAAGATGATGTTCCTGCAGCTTCTGCTCGACTGAGCGCACATCATCTTTTGCCGAGACAAGTTCTCGCGCGGCATCGGGCTCCTGGGTCATCATGACATTGAGCCCCAATTGCACGTTCGACAGAACGCGGTCGTGGAAATCCCCGATCTCCTGACGCCCTTTGACCGAGAACGCCTTGTTGCCACGATGCAGACGTTTCGCGAGGGTGACCATGGTTCGTGCGATCATATCCGAAGCCGCTTCGAGATTTGCGGCAAGAGAAATGTGATCCATAGATTGCCGTGTCTCTTCGTCTTCGAGCGCGTGTCGGTGCAATCGAGCAAGGAACAGCTTCAGCTCAAAATGCATCTTGCGAACCTGAGCATCTTTTTCCTCAATCGCCTTGGCCAGCGGCTCGTCCCATGCCTCATAGAGCGTGGAGACAGCGCGCAGCATGGTTTCGACCATTTGTCCGATGCTCAGGATTTCGCGAGCCGAGCATGCCAGTGCCTGAGCGGGTTTGTCCAATGTCGCATCATCGAGAGCGGACGACATCCCAAGCGCATCGACCGAGTTGCGACGTTCCGGATAAATCGCCTTCATCGCGGCGTCGATCTTAGCAAGTAGCGGCAGAGCGACGATCGTGAGGCCAATGTTGAAAACGAGATGAAGGTTTACGATCTGCGTTGTCTCAATGGAGCCGAGCCATGAGAGCGGAGCCTTGGAGAAGACGATGCACGCCAACAGTAGCGCCGCGCCACCACCGCGCAGGGCAAGGTTGGCTGCGATCATCCTGCGTGCTTCAAGCGGTGCGTTCAGCGTCAGAACATATGCGATGAACGCTCCGCCGAGATTGGCACCCAACACCAGAGAGATAGCGGCACTTATCGGCAAAAGCCCTTGAGCAACGAAAGCGACTACCAGCAATACCGCCGCAACGCTCGAATGAACGATCCATGCGAACACCGCGCCAATGGCGAACGCGGTCAAGGCGTCTGTTCCCAAATATTGCATCGCTGAGAGCAGGCTCTGGCTACCCGCCAGCGGCACCGTCGCTGCGCGGATCATATCGAGCGAGACAAAAATCAGGGCAAGACCGATCAGAGTTCGACCGACCTGTCTGGCGCGCGGGGTCGGTGTCTTTAGAAACAGGGTAACCCCGATCAACAGCAAGAGCGGGATCAGAAAGTCTTGCCTTTGCAACAAGAGCTGTACGACCACCGCAGAACCGATGTCAGCGCCCAACACAATGGCAAGACCGGCCACCGCCGTGATTCCGCCAGTGGAAATGAAGTTCGTAACGAGGATCGCGACCGCCGTAGAGCTCTGCAGTAGCAGTGCCGCTCCGATCCCGCTTGCTACCGCGTGAAGACGGCTGCCCGCAGATCGCCGCAGCCATATTCGTAACTGATACGAAAACGCGCGTTCGATGCCCGTCCGTACCAGCCGCACGGACCAGAGCAACAGTGCGACGGCACCCGCGATCGCGACGATAAACTGCAAGAGTTGCGAGTCCTGCACGAAGCAGTTCTCCCTTGTTATCTAAAACGGGTACGGGCCATTCCCGGCGGACAACGGCACCACATAGCTGTGGAAGCCATCCGTCCAATCATGCAACAGAAAGCCTCCCCCTTCGTCCATAAATCCTGCCGGTGCACTGCCGCGAAAATCCAGATCAAATGTACTACAAATCGAGGGCGCGGAGATGGCCGACGCGCCACCGAACGTCGTCATCATGACAGTGTGTAAATGACCGCAGACAAGATGGATGTCCCGTTGCGAGCGTCGAAGGACTTCCGAAAGTGCCTTTGGGTTTCTCAAGCTAATAGTATCCATAAAGGGTAAACCTGATGCGAAAGGTGGATGATGTAATGCAACGAGGGCGGGCCCGGCGGGCGCATCATCAAGTGCATCGCCGAGGAAATCGAGCGTCATCTTATCCAGTTCGCCCCCACCCTCCCCTTCGACAAGCGTATCAAGACCGATCACGCGCAGCCCCGCAAAATCATGGGTCCAGTTCAAGGGCCCGGCCTCGGGCATCCAGCCGGAATCGGCAAACGAAGCGCGCATCGGTTCCCTGCAATCATGGTTTCCTGGGATCGCCAGTAACGGCAAGGCGAGCGGTTCGATCAGCTTTCGGAACAAAGCGAAACTTTCCGCACTTCCGTCATCGGTCAAGTCGCCAGTCGCCAGCAGTCCTGCGACAGGTCCTGTCTTCGCGACGACATCCTTGATCCGCTCTACAACGCGTTCAAGCTGGTGTGCGGTATTCAGACGGTCCGACACAAGATTGGGCGGTACAACGACATGCGTATCCGATATCTGGATAAGCCGCTTCATCTATCGCCTCCTACTTGATCCCAGCGCGCAGGAACGCCTGAACGAACTGTCGTTGGAACAAGAGGAATGCTATCAACAGTGGTGCAACTGACATGAGTGTCGCTGCCGAAATTACACTAATATCGACGCCGTTTTCCGGTGCGCCAAAGATCGACAGACCAACCGTCAGCGGTCTGGTATCCGGTGAGTTTGTAACGATCAACGGCCAAAGAAAGTTGTTCCAGTGCGTTGAAACAGAAACCAACGCGTAGGCAAGATATGTCGGCTTTGCCAGCGGGACATAGACTCGCCAAAGAATGCCCAGCAATCCGCAGCCTTCGATCCGCGCTGCCTCATGCAACTCAATGGGTACTGACTTGAATGCCTGTCGCATCAGGAAGATCCCGAATGCGCTGGCCATATAGGGCATCCCAACGCCAAGAATCGTATCAAACAGGCCTAATCGTGAGACCATCGCGTAATTCTCGACGATCAGGACTTCTGGCAGGATAAAGAGTTGCATCAGGACGAGGATGAAGATGAAATCCTTACCTCGAAATTCAAGCTTTGCGAACGCAAATCCGGCCAGGGTTGTCAGGATGAACTGTCCTATCAACACGACGGTGACCAACAGAAATGTGTTCATAAAATACTTAAGCCACGGCGCACCCGCCCATGCCGTGCGGAAATTATCCAAAGTCCATGCCGAGAAAATGCTGAAATTCACCGCATCGGACGTAGAGTGAAACGCCGCCCAGAACGCGAAAAACAGCGGTGATATCCAGATGATCGCCAGCAAGATTGCGCCAAAACTATCCACATATCGACTCATTGATAATGCGTCCGCTTGTCGATGTAGAAGAACTGAATTGCGGCCACGATGCCGAGTACGATGAGCACGAGGATTGTCATTGCGGCTGCGTGCGGCGCGTCAAAGAATGCGAAGGCCATCTCCCAAATATAATAAAGGATCAGTTTGGACGCATCCGAAGGCCCGCCTTTGGTGAGGATGAACAAGTGGTCGATCAGTTTCACCGAGTTGATAAGCGCATTGACCATGATGAAAAGTGTCGTAGGCATCAGAAGCGGCAACACGACGCGGCGCGTATAGGTCCAGCGACTCGCCCCCTCAATATCGGCAGCCTCTTTCAGATCTTCGGGAATGGTCTGGAGAGCGGCAAGATAGAAGATCATAAAGAACCCTGCCTCCTTCCAGATCGTAACGATGATGATCGCCCATAGCGCCGTTTCTGGCTGGCCCAGCCAGTTCACTGAGGGCAAGCCAAACAATGATCCGATTTGGTCGAGGACACCCAACCCCGGCGTATAAAAGAACAGCCAAAGATTGGCCGCCGCGATCATCGGTAGCACTGTTGGAGTGAAGTAGGCGGTACGAACAAACCCGCGCGCTGAAATCTTTGAATTAGCCCAAAGCGCCATTGAGAGGGCGATTGCGATGGAGACCGGAATGGTGACGCCTGCATAAAGCAGATTGTTTTTCACCACTAACCAGAAAGTCGGATCAGCAAAAAGGTCGGTATAGTTTTCTGTGCCGATAAATTCTTCGGGTTTCCGCCGCGTGCCTCGTGAGAACAGGCTTGACCAGAGGGTTGCAGCAGATGGGTAGAAAGCGAAAATTGAAAGCAGGATCAGCGCGGGAGACAACAGCATCCAGCCATAGAGTGCCTGCCTCCGCCGCTCCAGATCTACATGCTTGTTCATCAAATGATTGCTTTCATCCCGGTGGGAACACTGGCCCGATGGGGCCAGTGCGGGTTCGTGCGTCAGCGATACGCCTTGAGCAGACGGTCGGCCGCCTTTTGCGCTTCACCGAGTGCTTCTGCGGGTTTTTTCGCTCCGGTCAGGGCCGACTGGATCGCGTTGTTCAGTCCGTCGCGCACGCGTGCCGTCTCGAAAGTCGAGAACTCAGCAACCGCATGCTCAAGCTGATTGCGTGCAACCAGTGCAGGCGGGAAGGACTTGGTGTACTCCTTCAGCGCATCAGTTTCGTAGGCAGCAGGCGAGACGCCCATATACCCTGTCGCAATCGACCACGCCGCAGCTTGCTCTGGCGAAGTCATGAACTTGATCAGTTTCAGCGCAGCCGCTTTCTCCTCATCGGAAGTGTCTTTGAAGAGATAGAAGTTGCCTCCGCCTGTAGGAGAACCAAGCCGCTTATTACCCGGCAGCATCGCGACACCGAAATCAAACTTTGCGTTCTTTTTGACCGCCGTAAGGTTTCCGGTCGAGTGCCACATCATCGCCGTTTGGCCTTCAAGGAACGCCTGACGCAGTGTGCCCCATTCGACGGTGCCCGTGGGCATGACGCCGTGATCGGCCGAAAGTGATTTCCAGAATTCAAGCGTGTCGACGATCGTCGGATCGTCGAAGCTGGTGGTCAGACCGTCACCGGACATGACCTCTTTTCCGTTCTGGATGGCGAGCGCTTGGAACATCCAATAAGGATAGGCCGTCGACGGGATCATGAGACCGTAGGTGTCGCCCTTCGTGAGTTTTTTACCCATCGAGATCAGATCGTACCACGTCGTCGGCGGACTATCCGGGTCAAGTCCGGCCTCACGGAATTTGTCCTTGTTATAATAGGCAACAATCGTTGAGCGCTGGAATGGGATGCCCCACGTCTTGCCCTCGATCTTTCCGTTCGCCATCAGCGCCGGATAAAAGCTGTCGAGCCAAGCCTTATCCTCAACCACATCATCAAACGGGACGACGAGGTCTTGTTCAATCAGGTCATAGGCATCGATAGAAAACATGACCGCGAGCTGTGCCGGCTCACCAGAGTTCAGAGCTGACAGCGCGCGGACGCGCGTGTCATCGTAGTTGCCTGAGTAGATCGCGTTGACCTTGATGTCGGGATTGGCAGCCTCGAACTCCCCAACGATTCCGTCAACGACTTCGGTCAACGCGCCCCCGACCGCAATTGGATAATACATCGTCAGTTCGGTTTCCGCCTGCGCGGGTACGGACAGACCGAGCGCAACGGCACCCGCCAATCCAATTTTCGAGAAGTAAGTCATATCATCCTCCCTAAGTGGTTCATTTTTTCGGTCATTGCGCCGCGACGCGATGACCGTTGGTGTCGAAGACATGCAAATGCTCGTCTTCAAAAGTGATTGAAACCTGTTCGCCACTGGCCATGAGCGATAACCCCGGCCGCACGAAAGTCAGTCCTGTCGCATCTGGATGATCGAGGCCGATCAGGGTTTCCGCACCGAGAAATTCGCTCTCGGCGACCTGACAGGTCAGTCGTCCACCACCCTCAGCTAAGGATACGTTCTCTGCTCGGACGCCGACCATCTTGCCGTTGCCAAACCCTTCCAGAGCTTCAGAGCGGATCAAGGCCATTGGCGGCGCACCAACAAATTCAGCAACGAAAGTGTTGATCGGTCGATTGTAGAGTTCTTCGGGTGCGCCGACCTGCTGAATGTGGCCATCTTTCATCAGCACGATTTTATCCGCCATGCTCATTGCTTCGGTCTGGTCATGCGTGACGTAGACGACAGTGATGCCAAGTTCTTGTTGCAGTTTTTTGATATCTTTGCGGACGGAGTTGCGCAGCTTTGCATCAAGGTTGGACAAAGGTTCGTCCATTAAGCAAAGCCGCTGCCCCGCGACAATCGCCCGCGCAAGCGCGACCCGCTGGCGCTCTCCGCCGGACAACTCACCCGGCTTGCGGTTCTCTAACCCTTCAAGTCCGGTGATCTTGAGTGCCCGCGCAAGCTTTTCACGACGCTCGCGCCGGGGAATGCGCCGCACCTTTAGCCCGAAGACGACGTTCTCCGCGACCGAGAGATGCGGGAACAGCGCGTAGGACTGAAACACCATCGAGAGGTTGCGGTCGGACGCCGCGCTGGTCGTGACATCATGTCCATCGATGAGAATACGGCCTTCATCCGCCGCCTCCAGACCCGCCAGCAGGCGCAGCGACGTTGACTTGCCGCAGCCAGACGGTCCGAGCAGTGCAACAAACGACCCTTCCGTGATTTCGAGCGAGATATTCTCTACGCCGAGCTGTCCATTCCAGCGTTTCGCGACGTTCTCCAGAACGACAAAGGATGTATTGCTCATGCCATTTCACTTTCGGCAATCAGCAGGCGGTTCTCGATACGCTCGGTCAGCGAAGCAAAGGTTTTGTCCGGGATCTGATCGAGGACGACATGATCGACGTCGACAATGTCGCCGCCCGCCGCCGGAGCGAGTCGTCCGAACTTGCTTCTGTCGAGGACAAGAATTGACTGTTGCGCATTGCGCCGCATTTCCTCGCGGACACGCACTTCGGCAGAATGAAAATCCAACATTCCGCCATCTGCTGCGATGCCAGCAACGCCGAAGACGGCAAATTCGGCGCGGTAATTGCCGAAGAAATTCAGGACATCGTCGCCGAGAATATCGCGGTCAGGAAGGCGCAACTCTCCACCGGGCAGAATGATCCGGTTCGACACCTCGTTGCTGAGCGCCATCGCCGCGCTGAGGTTGTTCGTCATGACCGTCAACTCTTTGCGATGCTGTAGGGCCTTTGCGACACTGAGCGGCGTCGAGCCGATAGAAAGGAAAATACTTGCGCCGTCAGGAATGAGGCGCGCGGCCTCGTCACCAATGGCGGTTTTGGCGGCAGGGTTTTGCCCTGCGCGCTCGTCGAACGGCATATTGAGGCGCTTCCCCTTCAGTTCGACCCGTCCATGCTGTCGACGCAAGCCACCTTCGGCACAAAGGGCATCAATGTCCCGACGGATGGTCTGCATCGAAACTTCCAACAAATCCGCCAAAGCACCAACAGAGATCGCGCCGCGTTCGGCGACGAGGGCGAACACTTTCTCTCGGCGGGCGCGTTTTCTGGATGACATCGGCAACCCCAAAACATTTCTTCGATCCTAAGCATCGAAAATCGATCAAAACAACAAAATAATGTTGTTTTGGAATTTTAGTGGTGAAGCGCGTGACTTTACATTACTCTGGGGAGCCTGGCCTCAGGTGGTGCGGATCATCATCTTCGCTGCTGTACCGCCAGCGAATGGCTCTTAGCAAAGGTGCGCGGTGCAAATTTCTGAAAACGTACGCGGCGCGGAATGGGCCTTCGATTATTATGAGGCCGTCCGTGATGTACTGCCTAGCGCAGAATTTCCACGTCAGTCCAAAGTCGTTGCCGATCTCTCGGAGTTGGTAAACGAGATCGACACGTTCCTTCTCGATGCTTTCGGCGTGCTGAACGTCGGCGAGACCGCAATTCAAGGTGCGATTGAGCGAATGGCAGCGCTACGCGCTATCGGCAAGCGTTTGCTGGTCGTTAGTAACAGCGCCACCTATCCCACGCCCGTCACCGCCGCGAAATATCGCAGCCTCGGCTTCGATTTTAGCGACCGAGAGGTTATTTCCAGCCGCGATGCCCTGAAGGTGGGGCTACGTGACCACCCGGCGATCCGCTGGGGTGTCGCGGCGGCGCGCACTTCGGAGATCGAAGAGCTAGATGTCGACGCAGTGCTGCTAGGAGACGACCCTTCGCTCTACAAAGATGTAGAGGGATTTATTCTACTCAGTTCCGCCGAGTGGACAGAAACGCAGCAGGATTTTCTGGTGGACGCAATCGTCAGAAATGCGCGTCCCGTTCTTGTTGGAAATCCGGATATTGTCGCCCCTCGCGAAACGGGCCTTTCACTTGAGCCCGGCTTCTATGCACATGATTTGGCGAGGAGGACAGGTTGCGCGCCAGCTTTTTTTGGAAAGCCGTTTTCCAATATCTTCGAGCTGGCGAGTGGGCGCATTGACGGGATCAATCTGCAACGCACCGCAATGGTGGGGGACACCTTACATACTGACGTATTGGGAGGGGCCGGGGCATCAATGCAAACAGTCCTTGTCACAGACCACGGCCTATTCGCTGAAACCGATGTCGATCCGTATATAGATAAGTCACAAATTGTCCCGAACATCATCTGTGGAACAACGTGAAGCAATCGACTTACATACGGGGAAGATGGAGAATTCGCGCTAGACGCGGCAGTGAAAAACCACCTTTGCTCGCCTGCAGCTGCACTCCCAGAGCGCGCAGCTTTGCCCTAGCCACAACCCCGAGGCACTGTTAGCCTCTGATACTAAACAGACGTAAAACTGCGCTAGACAGTAGATTGCCGGCTCATGCCGGAGCTAAACGGGAGGACCCATAATGCTTAGAAGAATGACTCTTTTGGCCGCAGCGGCGGCAACTGCGCTGATGACAACGGCAGCCAGTGCCGCAACTGAAATTCAGTGGTGGCATGCTTTCACCGGGCGCTTGGGCGAATTGGTCGCTGAACAGATCGAGACTTTCAACTCATCACAGGACGAATACAAAATTGTCGGATCACATAAAGGCAATTATTCGGAGACGCTGAACGCCGGCATCGCCGCGTTCCGTGCTGGTGAACAGCCGCATCTTCTGATGGTTTTCGAGGTCGGAACCGCAACGATGATGAGCGCAAAGGGCGCAATCAAACCCGTGCATGCGTTGATGGCAGAAACCGGCAAAGACTTCGACCCGGATGCCTATATGGGCGCGGTGAAGGGTTATTACACCACCACAACCGGCGATATGCTGTCACTGCCTTATAACTCTTCAACCCCTGTTCTTTATGTGAATAAAGATGCGCTTGAGGGTGCGGGTCTCAATCCGGATATGGACCTGTCGACATGGCAGAATGTCGGCGCAGCACTCGATGTTCTGAAGGATAGCGGCCATGAATGTCCGTTGACGACCGCTTGGCAAAGCTGGGTGCATCTGGAAAATCTGAGCGCATGGCATGACGTACCTTTTGCGACGAAAGATAACGGTTTTGCCGGAACAGATACGGAGCTTGCCTTTAATGGTCCGCTTCAGGTTGCTCACATCGGACAGATGGGTGAATGGGCAAAAGACGGCAAATTCATCTACGCTGGTCGCCGTAACGAAGGCGGCGCTCGTTTTCGTGCAGGTGAATGTGCATTCTTCACGGAGAGTTCAGCGGGTTATGCCGGGGTCAAGAAAGAAGCAAAATTTGACTTCGCTATACGCCAGCTGCCGTATTGGGTGACGGCGAAGGGTGCGCCTCAAAACACGATCATTGGCGGCGCTTCGCTATGGGTGATGGAAGGTCATTCTGACGAAGAATATGAAGGCGTAGCAGAATTCCTGAACTTCCTATCAACGTCCAAAATCCAGTCGAAGTGGCACCAGAACACAGGCTACTTGCCGATCACCGCTGACGCGGCAGTGTTGACCAAGAAACAAGGTTTCTACGCCGAGAACCCCGGCACTGAAATCGCAGGCATGCAGATGACGGGCAAAGTTCCAACAGGGAATTCCAAAGGTCTTCGTCTTGGCTCGTTCGACCAAATCCGCGGGATCATAGATGAAGAACTTGAGGCCGTCTGGTCCGGTGATAAATCCGCCCAGGAAGCCATGGATAGTGCTGTCGAGCGTGGCAACGTCCTGCTGCGTCGCTTTGAACGCACAGCAAAGTAAACTTGCTTTTCCGCCCCGAGGTAACACTCGGGGTGGATTACGCAATCTCCCATGCAAAAGCGCGTTACGTTCAAGAATCGCTGGCTGCCGTATCTGCTGGTTGCGCCGCAATTAGCCGTCACGCTCGTGTTCTTTTTCTGGCCTGCGGGACAGGCGATCTGGCAATCGATGTACCTGCCGGACCCATTTGGGTTGAGCGAAGTATTCGTCGGCGGCGAGAACTTCATCTACCTGTTCGGTGATCCGTACTATCGAGCGTCTTTCATCACGACAGCAATCTTCTCGACATTGGTGACGCTTGTCTCGATGAGTGTCGCGTTGTTTTTAGCGGTGATGGCGGATCGCGTAATTAAGGGGTCTGGGGCTTACCGCACTTTGCTTATTTGGCCTTACGCCGTCGCTCCTGCGATAGCAGGTGTGCTTTGGTTGTTCATGTTTAATCCTTCGATTGGCGTCGCGACCTATTGGTTGAAAGCTCTGGGCTATAACTGGAACCACGTCTTAAACGGCACAGAAGCAATGAGCCTCGTCGTAGCCGCATCCGCGTGGAAACAGATCAGCTACAATTTCCTGTTCTTTCTTGCCGGTCTGCAAGCCATCCCAAAATCAGTGATCGAGGCCGCCGCTATCGACGGCGCCAGCTTTGCCAAGCGGTTTTGGACGATCGTGTTTCCGCTGCTTTCACCGACAACGTTTTTCCTGTTGGTCGTGAATGTCGTCTACGCGTTCTTCGAAACTTTCGCGGTTATTCATACAATCACAGGCGGGGGGCCCCAACAGGATACGAATATCCTTGTCTATAAGGTGTTCAAGGATGGGTTCGTTGGCCAAGACCTCGGATCGTCCGCAGCACAATCGGTTGTGTTGCTGTTCCTCGTTGGCATCCTGACTGTAGTGCAGTTCAAGTTCATCGAACGACGGGTGCATTACTGATGGTCGAGAAGCGTGGTGCAGGGATCTGGCTGACACATCTGACACTGATTCTCGGTATTGGGATCGTATGCTTTCCGATCTGGTTTGCATTTGTCGCCTCAACGGTGACACAGGACGATATTATCCGCCCGCCTTTGCCGCTAATCCCCGGTCCACACTTTGTAGAAAATTACAGCCGCGCTCTGTTTGAAGGCATCAATGCGCCCGTCTCGACCATGCTGTTCAATTCGACTGTCATGGCGTTGGGCATCACATTTGGGAAGATTGTGATCTCAATCCTGAGCGCGTTCGCGATTGTGTATTTCCGCTTTCCGGGGCGGATGATTTGTTTTTGGTTGATCTTCCTCACTTTGATGCTGCCGGTCGAAGTGCGGATCGTGCCGACTTATGAAATCGCCGCACGTCTTAATTTGCTGAACAGTTATCCGGGGCTGATCCTTCCGCTGATCGCGTCGGCCACCGCGACCTTTCTTTTCAGGCAACTGTTCATGACCATTCCCGATGAAATGGTCGAAGCCGCGAGAATAGACGGTGCTGGACCGATACGGTTTTTCTGGGACATTCTGCTGCCGATGAGCCGGACCAACATCGCGGCTCTGTTCGTGATCTTGTTTATCTTTAGTTGGAATCAGTATCTCTGGCCGCTTCTGATCACGACCGAGCCGGAGATGAACACTATCGTTATGGGCATCAAGCAGATGTTCCCCTCGGGCGACGATTGGGCGGACTGGCCCGTCATCATGGCAACTGCGATGCTCGCGATGCTGCCCCCTGTCGCCGTCGTAATTTTCATGCAAAAGCT
>CAZJWF010000094.1:0-11917 GCA_964549375.1 uncultured Neomegalonema sp. | reverse complement strand
GTGAATTGTCCGCAAACTGTGGTGGACATTACAAACAGAAAGACGCGGTATGAAGATCGCATCGGTTGTTTTTCTAATTTTCGGGACGGTTACGCATACCCATGCTGACGACCAGATCGGGACGTTTGAACCCCCCGCTTTCGCCGATCTTGAAAAGGCCAAAGTGCCTGCCGAAGCAACACGTCCTTTGGGATTGGATGAAATTGATAATGTGCGGACCCAGCTCGCCGTCACGATTCCGACGGACCCGCCTGATGGCGGCGACCATGCGCTAGATGCCCTTATCTATGCGCCGAAGATTATTCCCAAAGGTTCCCGCAGTCCGGCCATCGTGATTACGCACGGGAATCCCCGAAACACACGTCATCAGCGTTCGACACGTCTTCACCATTATGGCCATCTGGCAGAAGAATTTGCGCGTCGCGGTTATATCGCAGCGGTGATTGCTCGGCGCGGCTTCGCGCGCTCTTCCGGGCATTATGTTGGCTGGTAGGATCAATGCGATATGGTTGAGGTCGACGGGTATGAACGCGGAGGCCGCACGGGTGCCCAAGATCTTCGGGCCGCCCTGAATTGGCTCGCCCAAGATCCGAGGGTTGATCCGGATCAGATGCTCGCCCTTGGTATTTCAGGGGGTTGTTTTGCCGCGCTTGCCCTTGCTTCGGAACCCGGCGCACCCAGAGGTGTAATTGCTTTTGCGTCGGGTCGCGGTTCGGCGCGTGATGGCGAGAACTGTAATGCCGACGCATTGTCTGGCGCGTTTGAGAGATTTGGGACGAAGGATGCGCGTCCGTCGCTTCGGTTCTATTCGACAACCGACCGCTTCTTCGTACCCGACATGGCGCATGGACATTTGGATAACTTCGACGGACCGGCTCGAATGGTGATGACGGGACCAATCCTTCATGCAGAGGATGGGCATCGTCTTTACCAGCGCGGGAACACGGTGCTTTGGCGTGCGGAAATTGTTCTTTCCTTCGTCATATCGGGATGTCGACATTGGAAAATGTCGCCTGAGGATCCTACTGACCTCGATTTGCCTCCGTCCGAAGGACTGTCGGAACGAGGTTTATCTGCATGGCAAGAGTTTCTTGGCTCGCAGGTTACGCGTTCCTTTGCGATTGGAACTGACGGTCGTTTCGGCTGGGCATCGGCATACAGCAACGCGCGTCGCGCTGAGAGCCGCGCGCTCGAGGCTTGCAATGAGGGTAAACAGAGCGAGCGACCTGAAGTCGAGGACGCCTGTACGATCCACTGTACCGACACGGAGCATCGATAACGTGACCAAGCAGCTAATCTATCGCGGGTTCGTGTTTGACCATAGCGAGGAACTTGAGACGCAGTATCGCATCAGGCTGGCTTTACCTGCTGGAAATTCGTCAGTTTAGATTTAAATCCGAGTCCCACTTTTTATGAAAATGCTCTAATGTCTGCCTCTCTAGGTTAGGGAGTCATTCGTGAAATACGTTAGTACGCGCGGCAATGCCGAAGTGCTTGATTTTGAAGATGCGGTTCTTGCGGGATTGGCGCGTGATGGCGGGTTGTACGTGCCAGAGGCTTGGCCTCAACTGACCGATGACGAAATTGCAGATCTCGCAGGGTTGTCCTACGCCGAGGTAGCGGCGCGGGTATTGCTACCTTTCACGGGCGGTGCGATTGCGCACGATGAATTGCGCGAGTTGATTGATCGCGCATACGCCGATTTCTCGCACCGCGCGATTGTTCCCGTGCGGCAGATGACCGAGGACCACTGGCTGATGGAGTTGTTCCACGGCCCAACCCTAGCGTTCAAAGACCTTGCGATGCAGGTCATCGGCCATTTATTCGATCATATTCTGGCCAAACGCGACGCTCGTGTCTGCATCGTTGGGGCGACCTCTGGTGATACCGGCTCAGCGGCGATGGAAGCGTTCAAGGGTCGCGAGCGAGCCGATGTATTTATCCTCTACCCGCACAATCGGACCTCTGAGGTGCAGCGTCGTCAGATGACCACGCCGACCGACGCCAATGTCCATGCGATTGCTGTCGAGGGTGATTTCGATGCCTGTCAGGCGCTGGTCAAGGCGATGTTCAACGATCTCGATTTCCGGGATACGATGAACCTCGGCGCGGTCAACTCGATCAACTGGGCGCGGATTTTGGGACAGGTGGTGTATTACGCGACGACGTCGGTCGCGCTCGCCAGTACTGGGCCGGTGAATTACTCGGTGCCGACCGGCAATTTCGGGGATATCTTCGCGGGCTATGTTGCCAAGCAGATGGGTTTTCCAATTGGTCGTCTATTGATTGCGACCAATGAGAACGACATTCTCCACCGCACGCTGCAAACGGGTCGCTATGAAAAAGCCGAGACCACGCAAACTACCTCGCCTAGCATGGACATTCAGGTCAGCTCAAATTTTGAGCGTCTGTTGTTCGAACTTTGTGGCCGCGACGGTAAGGCGGTGTCATCGATGATGGACGACCTATCCAAGACTGGCGCGTTCTCTTTGTCCCAAGGGCATCTTGACCACCTACACGAAGATTTCGATTCTGCCCGCATTGACGGTGCACGAGTCAATGCGACGATTACCGGGATTTTGTCTGATACCGGCATGATCATTGATCCGCATACAGCGGTTGCTGTTGCGGCGGGTCAGGATTGGAATGTCGAGGGGCCAGTGGTCTCGCTTTCCTGCGCGCATCCCGCAAAGTTTCCTGATGTGGTGAAAGACGCGACTGGACAAATCGCCGAACTTCCGCCTCACATGGCGGACCTTTATGAACGCGAGGAACGCATGACGGTTCTGCCGAACGATCTTGCAACCGTCGAAGCGCATATTCGCAGCGAGGCGAGAATTTGACGAACCATATCTCAATCGAAGGAGGCCGTGTTCAGGCCACGACGCTGTCTAATGGCTTTCGTGTTGTCACCGAGCATATGCCGCATGTGAAGTCTGCGGCGCTCAGTGTGTCGGCGATGGCGGGCGCGCGGGACGAAACCTTTCAGGAGGGCGGCCTCTCGCACATGCTGGAACATATGGCCTTTAAGGGTACGACGTCCCGCAACGCCAAGCAGATTGTCGAAGAGATTGAAAATGTCGGTGGGGATCTTAACGCTTACACCGATTACGAAGTCACAGCGTATCAGGCGCGGGTGCTGTCCGAGCACGTCCCGATGGCAATTGACCTGATTGCTGACATCTTGCGCGATTCGACTTTTGACGAGGGTGAAATCGAAAAAGAGCGTCAGGTTATTTTGCAGGAAATCGGCGAACGCAACGACATGCCGTCAATGGCGGCTCTGGAGACGTTACAGGAGACTTGCTATCCCGATCAGGCTTTGGGTCGTCCGATTATCGGTACCCCGCAAAAGGTGCTCAGTTTCGATCGCCGGATGATTTCGGAGTATCTGGAGCGTCACTACGCGCCCGACCGTCTGGTGCTTGCGGCGGCGGGCTATGTCGATCACGATGAAACCGTCAAAGCTGCCGAGCGCCTCTTTGGCGATATGGCCTCACGTCCCGCGCCCCAACGCGACCCGGGAAAATACCAGGCGGGATCAAAGCGTCTGGTTCGCGATGTCGAACAGGCCCATGTCTGCCTTGGGTTTGAAGCTCCTGACTCGCGTGACTTCGCAGCTCAGTTCCGGGCGCAAGCGGCGGCGGCGGTCCTTGGTGGCGGCATGTCCTCGCGTTTATTTCAAGAGGCCCGCGAAGAACGCGGCCTTTGCTACAGCATTTATGCCTATGCTGAAGCGTTTGAAGATTCTGGCGTTATGACGATCTATGCGGCGACCAGCCCCGAACAAGCCGAAGAGATGGTTTCGCTTACGCTTGATGTCTTTGAACGTGCTGCGGATGAGCTGACTGAAGCCGAAGTCAATCGTGCCCGCGCGCAATCCAAAGCCGGCCTTGTGATGGGCCTTGAATCACCGATGCGTCGTTCGGAATCGCTGTCGCGGCAGATTTCTTTGTGGGGGCGTCCGATTCCGATGGAAGAGATCGTCGAAATGGTTGATCAGATCGACGCCGCCGCCGTGCGTGCTGCGGCTCGCTCTATCCTCGATGGTCCTGCACCTTCGATGGTTTATCTTGGCCCTGAAACCGGCCGGTTGCCCGATCTAACCAACCGTGCGGCTTAGGGATGAGTTGGCGAGCGCTGTTCGGATGGGGTCCACCCCGCACAACGCGCCAGCCTGTTGTCTTGCTGACGGACCGCCTGCGTTTGCGTCCTCCGGTCTTGGATGACCAACCCGCATGGTCTGAGTTGCGCGAGACCAGCCAGATGTTCTTGCAACGCTGGGAGCCGCGCTGGCCTCGCGATCACCTGACCCGCGCTGCCTTTAAGCGACGCGTCCGCTGGGCCAATGCTGAGGCCAGTGCTGAACGCGCATTTTCATTTCTGTTGTTCAACCGCCAAAATGACACGCTGATTGGTGGTATTACTCTGTCAAACATCCGGCGCGGCCCATCACGAAGTGCCTCGCTGGGGTATTGGGTCGGCGAGGCATATACGCGCCAAGGGTATATGCGCGATGCTGTTGAGCGGGTGATCGATTTTGCGTTTCAGACGTTGGGTTTGATCCGGGTGGAAGCGGCCACGCTGGAGGATAACGTCGCCTCACGTGCTTTGCTGGAACGAAGTGGGTTTCGGGTAGAAGGGATCGTGCGCGGCTATCTGGAGGTCAATGGCGCGGTGCGCGATCACGTCCTTTATGCGCGTCTCGCCCAAGACCCGAAACCACAAATCGTATGAAACTTCCCCGCTTCATACGCCGCCAAACCGAACGCCGAGAGAGTGGCAAAGGCTGGTTGGTCCGTATTGCCGTGCGGTTGTCAGGTGGGGACGTCCAGCGATTAGGAGCTGAAGCGGAAGAGGTCGCCGACGCGCTGGCCGCTCGCGTCGTCGATGCGGCCCGTCCGGGTGATGATCGGTCGCTGGTGGCGCGCAATCAGTACTTGCTTGTCATTCGTCTTGGGCGGCGCAGCGGCGATGCCAGCGATCCAATTCCAGTTGTCCGCCGACTGTTGAACGGACTCGCCAAACCAGTGGACTCGTCTATCGGTCCGATTTTCCCTCGTTTCAACGCGGCCTTTTCCACCACGCCATGCGCGGCGGACGATGCCGCCGCTCGAAACGCTCTGGCCGACGCGCTGGAGCAGGCAAATAGTGCGGGCAGCGGCGTGGCCATCGCGCTCAACCTGAGAAATGGCGATAGAGAGATGATGACCCTCGATACGCCGGAAACGCAGACGGTCAGTGTGCTCAAGCGCGCCATCGACGCCAATCAGGTCGTCATGCACTATCAACCCGTTGTACGACTATCAGATGGACGTGTAACGTCGTTTGAAGCGTTGATGCGGGTCATCGATGAGAATGATGAGGCTGGGCTGCTTTCCCCGTCGAAGTTCATTCGTGTCGCTGAGGAAACCGGCTTGATCCATGAATTGGGCCGCATTGCCCTAGCATCTGCCGCCGCACAAATGAAGGGATGGCGCGCGGCTCACGGAGATGCTGCCCCAAACCGTATTGCGGTCAATGTCTCGCCGCCCCAACTCGCCAATGCGGATTTCGTGTTGGAGGCGCGGAGGGCTTTTGCGGAGGTCGGCTTGAAGGCGTTGACCATCGAGCTGACGGAGACCGCTCAAATCTCTGAGATGCCGCAAGCAGTCGCGGCTCTCGCGGCCTTGCGTGCGGACGGCGCGTGGATTGCGCTGGATGATTTTGGCGTGGAATATTCCAATCTCGCGTATCTGCGGGATCTCGCCGTTGACATGGTCAAGATTGATCGCTCGTTTCTAGACAGCGCCGAGTCTTCGGCACGGGCGGTGACAATCTTGACTAAGATTGTCGAACTCGCCCATTTGCTGGATGCAAAAGTGGTGGCGGAGGGTGTCTCCAGCGCGGCACAAAGCGCGGCGCTCGATGATTTGGGCGTCGATTTCGGACAGGGGATTCATTTCGGCTTGGGGATGGTACCTGAAGAAGCTGCAAACCTGATCAAAGCTCAGGCAGACCCGCCCCCGGCGGAGAGTAGTTCTGGTGAAATGCCCAACTTGGACAACGCTTGAACCCATTTCGCTTTATCGTCATCAGCATAGACAATCTCGGATTCGGCATCACAGGCAAGCCAGCCGTTCTGCTGTAGCTCTTGTTCCAGTTGACCGGGAGCCCATCCCGTATAACCGAGTGCGATCATGTGCTGCGCCGGGCCTTTACCCTTGGCAATATCGCGTAAAATATCGACAGTCCCTGTCAGGCGGTAGCCGCCCGAAATCTCTAGTGCACCGTCCTCGCCATAATCGGCAGAATGTAAAACAAAGCCGCGCGTCGATTCAACCGGCCCGCCAATGCGCACGGGCAATGCTGCGCGCGCAGCGTCTTCTGTCTCGATTTCAAGTTGTTCCAGTAGGTCAGAAAAATTCAGCCCGTCTGAAGCTTGATTCACAATCAACCCCATCGCACCCTCGTCAGAATGCGCGCAGACGAAAATCACAGACCGATGGAATCGGGGATCACCGATCCCCGGCATCGCAATCAACAACTGACCTTCTAGGCCAGCCCCGTCTGCTTTGGGCTTTGTCGAGCTTGAACCTGCCATGAAGGACACATGGACCGGAACGGCGGTGGCTTCAATAGCAGGCAGTTCAATTGTCGGAAAAAGGGGCAATCGTCACTGGCGAACCCCCTGCATTCGTTTGCGAAATAACGACGTTCTGACATCCTAACGCTTAGGTGCCACTCGTCGACGTCACGGTAGAGGTCCCGCTGCTATCATCGTTATCACTGGCCAAAATCGCAATTGCACCGACACCAATCACCGCAATCCCGCCAATAATCGACGCCCCGGCAAGCCCGGAAGAACTAAGGGTCGTCACTGGCGCAACCGGCGCATTCACAACATTTGCTGGGGCCGTTGCATTTTGTGCGAACGCGGGAGCGGCAACAGAGGCAGCGGCCAAAGTGAGGGCAGAGATTGTTTTCAACATACTACTAGCTCCAAACAACGTTAAATACACCTAAGCGCGAATCTTTTCTGCTGAGATGACTGTTTGATTGTATAGAACAACGCGCCAAATCGCCACAAGTTCCCGGCGAAAATAATATGACGCAGCGTTATCAGGCGTGTATCGAGGCAAATGTGTCGCCCGGCAGATTACCCGCGCATTATAGGACGTATCGGCTCAGATCGACATTCCGGGCGAGATCACCAATTTGCGCCTCTACAAATGCCCGGTCTACCTCGACGGACTCGCCGCTCTTATCCGAGGCGACATAAGATAGCTCATCCAGGATACGCTCCATAACTGTATGTAGCCGCCGCGCGCCGATATTTTCCACCGAAGTATTAATCTCCGCCGACAATTCCGCAATCGCTTCGACGCCGTCATCCGAGAACGTCAGAGTGACGTCTTCAGCGGCCATCAGAGCCGCATATTGCTTGATCAACGAGTTATCTGGCTCGGTCAGGATGCGGCGAAAATCTTCTTTGGTCAGGTCGCGCAGTTCGACGCGGATCGGCAGACGGCCTTGTAGTTCAGGCAATAGGTCGGACGGTTTCGAGACGTGAAAGGCACCGGATGCAATAAAGAGGATATGGTCCGTTTTTACTTGTCCGTGCTTGGTCGAAACTGTTGTGCCTTCGATCAGCGGTAACAGATCACGTTGCACGCCCTCGCGAGAAACATCGGCCCCGCCGGCATCCTTGCGGGCTGCGATCTTGTCGATTTCGTCTAGAAAAACGATACCGTTTTCCTCAACCGCGTGGATTGCATCTCGCGTGATGCTTTCATCGTCGATCAGTTTGTCCGCTTCCTCGGCGACCAGCGCGTCAAAACTGTCCACAACATTCAGCTTGCGTTTTCGCGTGCGCCCGCCCATCGCCTTGCCCAGCATGTCGGAGAGATTTATCATCCCCATCGACCCACCGCCTCCGGGAATGTCCATGCTGCCAAAAGGGTTAGAGGTATCGGCAAGTTCAAGCTCTATCTCGCGGTCGTCCAGCTCTCCGGCGCGCAGTTTTTTGCGAAAGCTATCGCGTGTTGCCTCTGACGCTGTTGAGCCTACAAGGGCATCGAGTACACGGTTTTCGGCGGCAATATGCGCTTGCGGACGCAGCTCTAGTCGCCGTCTGTCGCGTACCATAGCGATGGCCGATTCCAGCAAATCGCGGACGATTTGGTCCACATCTCGGCCCACATATCCGACTTCCGTGAATTTCGTTGCCTCGACTTTGGTAAAGGGCGCATCGGCCAATTTGGCGAGCCGACGGGATATTTCGGTTTTACCAACGCCTGTAGGGCCAATCATCAAAATGTTCTTAGGTAAAATCTCTCCTCGAAAATCCTCGTCCACCTGTTGGCGCCGCCAGCGATTCCGCAGTGCCACGGCCACTGCTCGCTTGGCGTCTTTCTGGCCGATGATAAAACGGTCGAGTTCGGAGACAATCTCGCGAGGGGTCAGTGAGGACATATCAGACTTCCGAAGGAGGGCGGAACCAGCGAGCAAAGGGAACCACGCGCAAGACGAGATCACGCAGCGGAGTCCAGGCCAGTCCCAAAACGATAACCAATAAACCAATCGCCAAAGGTACAGCGGCCAGAACCACCGTTAGTCCAGCACCTGATTGGTAAGCGGCATAAGTAAGGACAGCGGAGAAGTAGAGCAAGGACGACGCGACTAGGGAACGTCGATCAAGGATCAAACCCAATAACGTAAACGCCAACGCGAGCCCGGCAATCCACCAAATCACCGTCCCGGCTTGCGCTGCTAACAAGTCCGAGTTGCCGCTGCTGATGCCGATACCAAACATTGCAATCCGGTCCTTGAGGACAAAGAGCATCAACCCGTGCACCATCAGCGGCGAGCCGACAACAAACAGCCATAACGCCCATTCATGCGGTTGCCCCGTGCGAGCGCGGTCTTTCGAGTCGAGATAGACACCAACGAGCAACAGCGCAGCTCCGCACAGTGCTAGTACAGAAAACGCGGCCAGCGGCTCGACATGGCGCATCGTATAGGTGAAGACCAACAACACAGCGCTGACAGCTAGGCCCAAAACAAGGATTGGCAGTCGAAAGCGCACAACGGTCACAGTGAAGAGGGCGGTTAACAATCCTAGCAGTCCAACCTCACCCCGACCTGTAAACATTGCCAACCATGAAAACCCTGAGGGCACGGCAATCAGATAAGCCTTTGTCGCCAGCCATATAAACAGACCGACAGAAACCACCGCTGGAAATTTGCGGCGCGCCCTGAACACGAAAACTTCTGCCAGTACCCAGAAGAGGGCGGCAAAGGCGAGATAGACTAACATTGGCTCAAGGCCGAGCAACGCGGCAAACCGGCTCATCGACCAATAAACGATGACGAGGCCGAGGCAGAGAAATAGGTCGCCAAAATTGCTGACGAGCGTGAATGGTTCTTCTTGTACCGTCTTGCGAGCCTTGATCGCACGGATCGCATCTGCCTGCGCCTGACTAATGACCCCCTCGGCAACCGCAATCTCGAGCGTGCCTGTTGGTTTCGTCGCGTTATGCATTAGAGTGCCCTGCCAAAACGGGGCAAACACTTCGGCGCACAGCCCATCGCGAGGCGTTCTTCTCGATCACTCGATGGTCTCAAGAATGACGCTGTGATTGGTGTAGACGCAAATATCAGCGGCGATCTTCATCGCTTTCTTGGCGATCTCTTCCGCTGTTGCCTCGGTTTCGTGCAGCGCCATCGCGGCGGCGAGTGCGTAGTTGCCGCCCGAGCCAATCGCCGTGACACCGTGCTCCGGCTCCAGTACATCGCCTTGGCCCGTGAGTACGAGCGTGACCTCACGATCCGCGACAATCAGCATGGCTTCCAGTTTTCTTAAATATCGGTCGGTGCGCCAGTCTTTTGCCAGCTCCACTGCGGCGCGCATGAGTTGTCCAGGATGCGCCTCCAGCTTGGATTCCAGTCGCTCGAACAGTGTGAAAGCATCTGCGGTGGCACCGGCAAAACCAACGATAACCTCATGTCCCCCAACTTTCAGGCGTCGCACCTTACGGGCGTTCCCTTTGATCACGGTTTGGCCGAGTGAGACTTGTCCATCTCCGGCGATGGCGGCGGTTCCGTCTTTGCGGACGGCGACGATGGTTGTCCCGCGCCAACCCCTGCGTTCAGTGTGTTCTGTCATGCGAGGGATGTCTGGCGCGGCGCTCGGAAAGTCAAGGCTTCAGCGCAGGTTTTGGCCTAGGCTGCGGTCGGAGAGGTCGGTGTGTCTTCGCTACTAACTTGTTGACAAATCATCGAAATTTGGTCTTTGGCGCGGATTTTTAGCCGTTCCAGTGTGTGCAGTCGCGCTGCATTGGGAAAGGGCGTTGCCATTTCGTCGAGAATGCGATTGTCAATTTCGCCGCGACGGTTTCGTAGATCTTGCAAACGGTCGATCAGGCGGATCGGGTTGGCCATAACGAACTCCTTTCGATTTAGGGGCTTTGGGGCAAGCCGTCGAACTAGATCATTCTAGCAAAAAATCGCCTCTACGTAGAACGAATTGAATTTCAAATTTTTGATAAATATTTGTTTAATAAGTGTTTATTTTTCGGGCTGACAACCCCGATGATCATTCTCTGCCCGGCAAAGTTAACGGCCTGGTTCTGGCAATGCCCCTCCTGAAGCAATCAGGAGTGCCCCTAAATGAAGCGAATGACGCCCGCCGCAATCGTGTTGAGCCTCATGACTAGTAGTGCCGGTGCCGCGACGCCGACCACCGAACGCGATACGTATCTCAGCCTTCATCTCACCGCTGCGGTGGACAGCAATTGCGATGGCAAGCTGTCGGATGAAACCGAGGAAAACGCGATTTTTGCAACAGAAAAGCTTCTCGAAACGGGCCAATGCCTCGTTTATCGGACCGACTACAGCAATACGGGCGATTTCGCGATTCGTAAGGTCGAAGTCCGCACTCCGGTGCCGGATTTTATGGTGTACCAAGACGGATCAGCGTCACATGTCGAAACGCCGCCGGGGTTGTGGCCGGGCGCCCCGCAACCACCTGAGGGCGGACGCGGTGGTGATCTGGTCTGGCCGTTCAAGGGCGGCCTTGCACCGGGCGAGGCAGGTCGGATTGAGTTTACGGTCAAGCTTCAACCCATCGGCGGCAAGCTCGACTTCATTCGCGAGGCGGCGGAGTAACCGCAGACGGGAATCGGTACACCGGACGGAGGGGGCCGAAATTGGACCCATACTGCCAGCTATAGGCACCGCAAGATAAATCCAGACGCTTGATCATGGATGCGTAGATGGTCAGCGCCCCGAACTGCGAGGTCGTTTTTTCCACAAGGTCAATCGCGCGATCAAACTTGCCTGCGGAAAACAGAATTTCGATTGCGATCATCAGTTCGCTGGTTTCCGTAAGAGCAGTTTCTCGGTCTTCCCGCACCGCCTCTGCGATCCGTACCCACATTGCCCAGTCAAACCCGGTCTGAGGCGGCAACAGTGCGGGCCGCTTCGGTGGGGGATCTAGCCGCCGTGCGGCATAGTCCAGCAACGCACCTTTCGCGATGGCGTCGTGGATTGTATCGCGGACGGTCCGTCGGTCAGAGTCAAAGGAATGGGCGCGGCCAAGCTGACCCAAACCCGCATCGACCGCGTCTTGCCCCATCCGCTCGATCAACTGCCGATACAGAGAAATCCACGCCTGCTCAGGCCGCTTGACCGGATCGAGCCATCCCGCGTCAATCGCCTCGTTCACGCCCTTTGCTGCGTCGGTGATGAAATACTCTCTGCGAGGTGGGTAATGGTGGGACGCGTCGTGCAATGCGCGTCGATGTCCTCGGCGCGGGCAGGCACCACCACCATCCCAAGCGCAACGCCCAGCCCAAACCCCAAAAATCGCGTCATTTGATTACCTTAGAGCGTTTTTCCTGAACGCTGAATCGTAGGGGATACCTATTTCTGCCGA
>CAZJWF010000093.1:0-12049 GCA_964549375.1 uncultured Neomegalonema sp. | reverse complement strand
ATCGGCGAGACGACATAGATTTTGCGAAAGCCGTTATCGACGATGTCGCCCGGCATTGGCCAATTGACCACTCGCAGGTCTTTATATCAGGTTTCAGCTATGGCGGTGCTATGGCATGGTTGCTTGCATGCGATAGCGCCGACGAATACGCGGGATTGCTTGGCATCGCAGGAAAATTGACGAATATTAGTCGACATGCATGCAAAACAGGCGCCTTCTCCGTTCGGCAACTGCACGGCAAAAAAGACAGTGTCATGCGCCCGCCGTGGGACGGCGACGTCAATGCTTGGGAAGCGATGCTATCTTTGTCGAGTTGTGACGTTGAAATAAGCCGAAAATCCAAAATTTCGCATTACGACCGTGAAACATGGACGCAATGCGATAGCGATACGACAGTAGCGCTCGATATTCATAACGGAGGCCATTGGATACCGAAAGGCTGGATCGCCGCCCAACTTTCCGATTTACTTAAACCATGAGCACAGCAACACATTTCTCCCATGCCATCGCGAGAGATCCGGCGCGTTCCGTTGAAAAAGGTCTACGCGCCGAAGATCATGGAAACCCGAGCGCAGATATTTTCGCCCAGCACCATGAGAAATATCTCACCGCTCTACGTGAAACCGGGGCGGAAGTATTGGTCTTACCAGCACTTGAGGAATTTCCCGATTCAGTCTTTGTAGAAGACGCCGCCCTTTGCCTGCCGCAAGGGGCAATCATTTCTCGACCCGGCGCACCATCACGTCTTGGCGAAGCCGTCGCAATGACTCCAACTCTTCGTCAATTTTACAAGGACGTTCGTATTGTTGAGGAGGGATTTATAGAGGGCGGTGATATTCTCGTAACAGAACGTGAAATCTTAGTTGGCCTTTCGGCACGAACCAACGAAGCCGGCGTAGCAAGCTTACGATCATTGACATCGGATTGGGGATGGACAGTTCGCGAGTTACGAACCCCACCCGAGATTCTACATTTCAAAACCGATTGCGGACTGCTCGATTCAAAAACGATCTTGTCGACAGATCGGTTAGCTGCGACGGGTTGTTTTGATGGGTATCGCGTTTTGCACGTCGCCAAAGGTGAAGATGCCTGTGCGAATTGTGTTCGTTTCAACGATATTGTTCTATTTCCTCTCGGCTTTCCGAAAACGGCAAAGATGCTGCGGGATAATGGGTACAAACTTGTCGAACTTCCCAACAGCGAAGCGGCGAAAATTGACGGGGGAATGTCGTGCCTGAGCCTCAGATTTTCTCCAAACACTTAAGCGCGAATTGGTATCCCTGCTTTTGTTAACCAACAAAGATTGCGACATGAAATAGCGGGGGTTACGCGACAGGTTGCGTGAAGGGTGAAGAGAAGCAACCCACCGCGTAGCCCCCATGGAAAACCGGAGCGAGAGGGGGTCTCTTCCGGTTTTCATTCGTTGCGTCGACCTCAAGCGGCCTTCGCTATTGTCAGATCGAAATTGCTCGAAAGTTTAAAAATCTAACCGAGAACCCTACGTTCATACGTGGGCTAGTTGTCATCAGGTAAGGTTACGGCGTGACGGAGTTCCCGCCCTTCCGACGTCTGCACAACAAGGTCCGCAATGAGTTTTTCATCGGAGCGAAAAGACAATCGTGTTGTCAAAAGCGGGCCGGTTGATGTTTTGCCATCGCCGCCCTGAATCCGTCCACCTTGTCGAGTGGTCGATTGACCGCTGTCGCCAACCTTCCTGACGGTCAAATCATACCGACCGCTTTCCCCTGCGTTGAGGCGAGCATAAGCTTGCAGCGTGACATATCCGCCTGATTGATCGCTGGAAATCCAAACTGCGCGTTCTTCAGCATACGCGAATCCTTGTGCCGAAAGGCCCAATGCGGCGATCCCTCCGAAAAATATTTGCTTCATAGTCGGTTTCCTCCTGAAGGTTCGGAAAAACAACCCTTACAAATTCTGTTACAGAGCTGTCCCTCCACTAGAACGGTACTGCCAACCGAGTGATCGAAGGCGTTATCCACCGTCTCTTACTCTCATAGTTAATTTTGTAAGATCACCGTTGAAGGCACACCTTCGCCCAAGCCTAAATTTTCGAATGTCTCCTCGACCTCGCCACTCCGATTTGTAAACAATGGGTCGGGTTCCGCTTCCAACTCCGGTCGGATTTTTCGCAAGCGCCTCTCGATGAGTTTCGTGCAATCGATACCAACTTGCTGTCGCTCCCAATCTGCAACCTTTGGATCACACAGGTCTCTCGTACCTCCGGGCTGCGTCACAATAAGCGGTTGTGGATCGTCCGGCGCTGCGATCGATTCAATTATCACGCGAGACATATTCGGTATCTCGACGCTGGTTAAATCTTCCACCGCGATGTCGCGATTTTCGATTGATCCGATCTGCGCTGGAACATCTAACGTCCCACCGGCTTGGGCGAGCACGGGCGATGAAATTCCGAGCACGCCAACCCCACCGGCAATTGCCAAGGGTATGGAATGCTTGTGAGCATTACAAAGCCAAATTGGAACGCCACATCTCATTGCGCGCTCCGCGTCACAAACACCGGTGGAGCTCCTGGAGTTTGGGTAATCGTAATTGGATCCGTGAAGTCGCCAAATTGGAGACTTTGAGCGGTCAATCCATTCCCGGTTTGTGAGATCAATGAACTATTTGAAGCGCCATACTGACCGAGAACTGCGGAATTTCCGTCGCCGGTTTGTTCAATCGCCCCATCGTTCGCGGCCCCGAACTGTTCGGCAAACGCACTATTCTGTTGTCCATTTTGAACGGCTGAGAATACGTTATCCGAGCGACCGGGAAACAGGTTGGCATAGATTGACTGTTGAACGACCGAAACGACATTCCCATCCCGAAACTGAGAGATTTGTGCCACATTCGAGCCGTGGGTTGCGCTACCACCGGACTGGAAAAGAACAGCGGCATTTGCTGTACCCGTTTGATCAATTCCAAAAAGATTATCATTGCCGCGCACTTCGACGGCCGTAAAATTTAGAATTCCATTCTGACTGATGTTCGCAGACGCACCATCCTCCCGAAGGCCATTGCCATCACCCGAGATGGCCACACTCGCCACATTTTGATTACCGTTTTGCGTGATCCCAGTCTCGTTCGAATTCCCATTTTGGTCAATGCGCGCATTGTTGACTTGGCGAGCATTTCGAAGAGCCAATTCGTCTTGAATTTGGACAATGCTTGAAATTACATCCTGACGTTGCTGTTCAATAGCCGTTTGAGCGATTGCGGGCCCGGTAACGACAGTAGCAAGCTGCAAAAAAACTGCGATACTATTGAGATACATCGGAAAACCCTTTCAGTCCTATTCGGTTATCACCCGTATTGAAACATCACGATAAACTATGGCGGTCGATACGACTGGGTAGATAGACCCCGGCGACCTTTGACAGCCGCCGGAATGTCCACCGATCCCGCTAGGATCGATGGACTTTGGCTCGAACTTATTGCTGCACGAGCGCGCTGTTGTAGTGGCCGTACTGTTGGACGTCAGCGTAGTTTTGGCCAGTTTGCTCGATCTGAGCGGCATTCCACGAACCGACTTGATCAAGCGCTGCTGCATTCCAGTTGCCGGTTTGATTGATGCTACCCATGTTACTGACACCATCTTGGAAGATGTCAGCTGAGTTGTCCCAATCGGTCTGCGTGATCGACGCCATGTTTGACGTTCCCCACTGATCGATGACCGCAACATTGTTACCGTCGATACTTCCAAGGTCGCCGCCTTGGTCAATCTCGGCATAGTTTTCGTAGCCACTCTGCCGAACATACGCATCATTGTTGATGTCGTCTTGATCGATCAACGCCGTGTTCCAGCTACCATACTGATCGACGCGACCATTGTTTCTGTCACCAGTTTGTTGGATGTCAGCTTGGTTGTACGTACCGGTCTGGGAGATCGATGCGTTGTTCCTGTCGCCGTTCTGACCAATTTGGCCTTTGTTGTTTTGACCCGTCTGACTGATCGCGGCGTCGTTGTTTCTGGCGAATTTGCTGCCGGCGTCGTATTGATCAATTAAACCAAGGTTTCCGGAACCAACCTGAGCAATGCTCGCATCGTTTCCGATCGCAAATTCAGGTGTTCCGTAAGCCGTTGTGTCATCCAACGGTCCTTGGCGAATGTCTGCGACGTTTGCGCTGTCACCATCGTTTGTTTGAGAAACAACGGCGTCGTTGTGGTTCCCTTTCGATGTAATCACCGCGTAATCACCGGTGGTGCTGCCAGCTGCCGTAGTTTGATCGACCTCGGCACGGTTCCAATTGCCGACCTGAATGATGTCGGAAACAGCGCCGATGCCAGCAGATCGCTGATCTGAGTCAGCTTTGTTTTTATAGCCAACCTGATCAATGTAAGATGCGGATTCCTTTCCCTGAGCTCCGTCAGCTTTGACACGAGCACCGCGGAACGTGATCGTTTTTTTCTCGATCGTTGGGTCCGCAAGGTCAGGCGTTGACGGATTAACTGGATCTGGAGCTACGACAACACCTGGCGTGTCGAATGCACTCGAGTCCCAAGCGCCTTGAACTGTGCTTGCATGGCCAGGCGAGGAAATCGCTCGAACACTAGCTGTTGCATCATCGTTTGACGGCTCATTCGCGTAAGCGCTGCCCGCTGTAAGAGCGAGAACGGAAAGTCCTGCTAGAAGCGTCTTCATGAGTTTTACCCCTTCATTGCCAACTTGTGTGGCTGTTGCTACAAGTCGGCATCGCAAACATTTGCGATACCGGCGGCCGAACACTGCATTGGGCTTGCAATTCCAACAGTGCTCGGTCGTCTCCCCCAAAGAAAGCTCCCTTGGGAATTCTATTGTCCGTTCAGCATGAACGGCTCTCGAAAGTCGTGCTCGCTTCTCGTCCGAAGTGATCTGTAAAATGCGGTCTCTTCTAACGCGCACCTTTATCTACGGTTTCGAGTTTCTGCGGTGCAGCATCCAGAAGGTCTCTCAACCGACATAGATGTTGTCACAGGCAGTTCCGGTTCTTTCCAAGCCGCCACCACCGCCTGTTTTTTTACCTTTACTGATTGCTGAGCGACCGCAGTTTCAGGCGCGGCGGACTTTGGAATCGGTTGTTCTGATGCTTTAGGCTCGCCGAGGCGTTTGGACGGAGCCTCAGATCTCGCCGGAGCTTCTGTTTTTACTGATGTTGGTGACGTCTCTGGTGCTTCGGCGATCTTAGTTTGAGCCGCAGGCGCCTCTTGTTCGAGGGCGGCGGGCGCACTTCCTTGTTCATTCTTGTAGGCCGCGACAACCTGTGCGCCAATATCCTCGTCAGCGAACGACCAGAGACCAGCTTCCGATCCCTCTACAATAAGTGAATGAACTGATTTTTCGATCGTTCTCCTCAACGCCAGAGTATCTGGTTCATTGTTCGTGATACCGGTTTCCAATTCGAGTAATTCGTCAAAGCTGACAAACCTGAATGCCCCGCCCTGGAGCGCGATCGAAGCAATCGTCTTTGTGGTGGTCACATTGGCAAGAACTTCTCCGGTCTTCACGCTCACCGCGCGCAGATTTACGGTCACAGCGTTTTGGCGATATTGCACATCCGCACCGATGCCTAAGAACCGCGCTCCGGCTCCACCCGTTAGCGTGTTCGTGTCAAACCCGACGACACCGCCTTCGAGTATCACACCAGCAAAGAGCAGAGGCGGTAAAGCATTCGGATTGATTTCAGTTTCGCCCAAGTAACGCGATCGCATTTCGCGAATGATCTTCCGTTCTTTTAGAAGGTTATCTAAACCAGTTCTTTCAAGTACACGGAACCATTGACCATTACCTGCGTCGCGTAGCGCTTTGATCAGAATCGCATCGCCGCCCTGGCTTACCGCACGAGAAAGCGTTTGAACGTTTTCCTGCGGTTTGAACTGACCCGTTTTGTCTTCAAACCCATAAACCGCTACCGGCACTGGACTTGGTGGAAGCGGCAGGTTTAACAGCACCGATTGGGTGCTCGTGATCTGCAACTTCGTAGGTTCAGCATTGGTTAACGGCGTCGAAGGATTGGCGCATCCTGCTAGTATCGCAAGACAGGCGCTAGCCCCTAACAGACGAAACCGTCTTTTCCCATTCTTTACGTAAATCACAACAGAGCCCCCCCGACCCGAAACATTACAATTGCGTCTGAGAAATTTTACTGTGCCGCTTGTGTCAAAAATGATGGAATTTCGATCGTAGAAGAACCTCCACTCGTGCCATCAAGAATTGTGACAAGGATATCGCCGTTCAAAGCTGTCTCAAATACAACTTCCGTCGTCTCGTTGACCCTGAATCTGCCGTTCGGATCCGCATCCTCGCCGAAGATAGCATTGGTGATGTCCCCAGAGAGGCGACCCAAGATTGCTCGTTCGAGCTGCTGAGCAAAAAGTTGAGCCTGAGTTACTTCCATGTCGTCACCAAAAAGACCACCAGCCCCGTTGTCCGGTGGATCTGGCCGGTTAATTTCCGCGGTGGCCAAGAGATGAGCGGAATTGAATGAACTACCACCAAAGGAAGGGTTGATTGGCTGATAGGTGAGCTGCTGAGCCGCAAGGCTCGTAGCGAAAAGCAGCGTCGAAGCACTGACCAGTGCCATGCATGTAACACGTTTAACCACGATCAAAATCCCCGGTTAGAAGTTGAAGTTCAGTAATTTTTAGAGACTCAGCAGCTCTCGCTAGAACGCACCACGCCGCGGTTCACGAAAAACCAAGGCGTGCAACATTCCTTCCGCGTAGGCGAACATCGCTATGCCGAGTAGAGATGCGACAACCTCAAAAACGATGTTGAATGCACCACAACTTAATATTCTGAATCCCGCGGGCGGATGTGCCCGATACTTACTAACTACCATCTTGAGAACCCCCCAGTTCTACGATTATTAAACGCCTTTTACGCGAGTATGTCAACCGATTGCGCTAGAGTTGATTTCTGCAACCTAAACGATATTTAATTTTATTGTTAAAATACAAATTCGTAAGTGAATAAAATTTTTCCAAATGGATAATTTTTTGCGATCACTTGTATGGAGGATAAATTATTTAGACTTCAAATCGCCTCAGGGTAGAGCAATGCGATTCGCAATCGGAAGCAGCTTTTTATTTCTCTGCCGTGCGACACCTCGAGGAGAATCGGCAGTTCAGGACCGCCCGCTCTCCAATGCAAAGCGGACGGTTTCGAGTTTATTTTGCAGATGCGTTCGAAGAATATCGGCGAGACCGACACCGTCACGCTCTTTCAGACGAGATAGAATAATCTCATGTTCCGCCATCGCCTGTTGCCAACGCTCTTCTGAAACATTTGCTCGATAACGTGCTCGGCGAACCCGCCCGGCCAAACCTCTTAGTGTCTCAGTCAGTGTCGGGTTTCGAGCCGCGTCTAAGATCGTATCGTGGATTTCCTCATTGCATCTAAAATACTCCGCACGATCACCATTTCCGTAGTGGCCCAGCATTTCGATATGTAGACGCTCCACCTTCCTTATCTCAGCGTCTTGCGCGTTGGTACAAGCGAGTTGGCCTGATAATCCTTCTAACGCTCCAATGATTGGGAAAACTTCATCAAGATCAGCAATGGTCAATTCGGTGACGCTCGCGCCGTAGTGAGGAGTAATATCGACTAGCTTTTCGGCACTCAAAACTTTCAACGCTTCACGCAACGGAGTGCGTGAAACACCAAAATGTTCGCACAGAACTTTTTCGTTAAGTTTCTCGTTCGGTGCCAATTCACCTGATTGAATCGACTCACGCAGTCGTTCGACAATCTGGCTGTGAAGCGAGTCGCGACGGATTGGTGTAACGGAGTTCATTCTACGGCCTCACTTACTGAAAACTCGTTCTCTCTATCTATTGCCATTTCAAGGATACGCGCGACATGCAACGCTTCGCGTCCGCCGAAATCAGCAATCTGATGCCGACACGACGTTCCATCGGCAACGATCAGCACATCGTCTGAAGCATCCCTGACCGCTGGCGCAAGCGCCAACTCGGCCATTGCTTTAGATACATCATATGTTTCGGTTTGATACCCGAAGGCCCCGGCCATTCCGCAACAACTTGTCTCTATCATCTCAACCGAAAGATTGGGGATCAATGACAGGACTTTTTCGACAGAACCCATCACCGCATGTGCCTTCTGGTGGCAATGTCCGTGAAGCAAAGCTTTGCTCGCAATCGGTGCCAGATCCAGATTGAGGCGCCCCTCTTCTGCTTCGGAAGCGATAAACTCCTCGAGCAAAAGCACCTTGTGACCAGATTCAAAGTTCCAGCCCGATTTTTTTAGCTTCGGTGCTTCATCTCGAAAAGTCAGTACACAGGAAGGTTCGAGGCCAATTACCGTCGCACCGGCGTTGATCCGCGGGATCAAGATTTCCGCTGCCCGCGATAACTCTTCTGCAGCCTCTTTCACGAGACCAGAGGCGAGGTAAGTTCGCCCACAACAGAGCGGCCTGCCCGATTCAGGTTCGGCGACTTCGACGGTGTAGCCAGCGGCTGACAAAACATTCATCGCAGCCTTAAGGTTCTCGGGTTCAAAATACCTGCTAAAAGTATCCGCCCATAAAATGACCGTGCTTTCATTGTCAGCTAATGTCGTATCAGAGCGCGGCGCTGTGAACGCTTTTTGCCATTGCGGCATTTTGCGTTTGGCGCTCAAACCAACCACTCGCTCTGATAATGCTGACAGACCGGGAATCACGTCCCGCGCATTGATGAGCCAACGGAGCCGTGACAGCAAGGGTGCATAGCGAGGCAAACGGGCGACCATTTTTTCCCTTAAGGATAGACCGTGGGTTTTGGCCCTCGCAGCCAGAACTTCGGTCTTCATGGCGGCCATATCAACCGACATCGGACACTCTCGTTTGCACGCCTTACAAGACACGCAAAGTTTCACCGTCTCCGCCATTTCATCACTGGAAACTGCATCCGGGCCAAGTTGACCAGTCAAAGCCAACCGGATTGTGTTGGCACGCCCTCGCGTCGCGTCACGCTCGTCCCGCGTTGCGCGATAGCTTGGACACATAACGCCGCCCACCAATTTTCGGCACGCACCATTATTATTGCACATCTCAGCCGCACCCACGAGACCGCCCGGCCAGTCACTCCAGTCAAACGCAGTATCAACGGCATCACTCGCATAACCAGACGGCGTGCGAAATAATGAACGATCATCCATCTTCGGTGCGCGGACAATCTTGCCAGGATTGAGCAAACCGGAGGGATCAAATCTGTCTTTCACTTCCTCAAAAGCGCGCACGATGCGGGACCCGAACATCTTTTTGTGAAACTCAGAACGCACTATTCCATCACCGTGCTCGCCTGAATGGCTTCCCTTGTATTCGGCGACCAAATCAAATGCCTCTTCCGCAATAGCCCTAAGTTGCTTTGCGCCTAGTTCCTGCTTGAGGTTCAAAACGGGGCGCACATGCAGCAACCCGACGGACGCATGAGCGTACCAAGTCCCATCAGTCCCGTGCTTACGAAAAACGCCTGTTAATCGCTCCGTAAAATCCGCGAGGTGCTCCAACGCAACGGCGCAATCTTCCACAAAGGATACTGGTTTGCCTTCCGACTTCATGGACATCATGATGTTGAGGCCCTGAGTTCGTACTCCCCATATCCGCGTCTGAAATGCCGGATCTGCTGCTTCAATCAAACCTCCCTCTTGCTTACCGGGGTCATCGAAGGCAAATCCGAGATCAGTCATAAGGTCTCTGAGGCTCGCCAGTCGCCTTGCGTTTTCGTCTGGATCGCTTTCCGCAAATTCCACCAACAGCAAAGCTGCCGGGTTGCCGCGTACAAACTCGTCGACGATCGGACGAAATTGAGGAATGTCCCGCCCCAACGCGATCATGTTGTGGTCAACCAGTTCAACCGCGACTGGGCCAAGCTTTACGATGTGCTGAGCGGCATCCATTGCCGCGTAGAACGTCGGAAAATGGCATACACCAAGGCTCTTTTTTCCGAGAACTGGCGATAATTTTAGTTCGACCTTTTCCGTCAGCGCCAACGTCCCTTCTGACCCAACCAGCAATGTTGCGAGGTTGGTAGGCGAGTCGCTTGGCAGCAGGGCGTCGATGTTGTATCCGCCGACGCGGCGCGCAGCGCGAGGAAGTCGGTCGACAATCTCTGCCGCTTCGCGCTCTCCCAACCGCAACAAATCTTTGCTCAGCGCATCATTGGCACTTGACGGCCCAAAATGGCGCTTAGTCCCGTCAGCCATCATCGCATCTATCGCCAAAACGTTGTCACGCATCATCCCATAGCGAATGGAACGCGACCCACAGGAATTATTGGCCGTCATCCCGCCAATCGTAGCCCGTGACGCCGTTGATACATCGACGGGGAACCAAAGCCCTTCAGACTTCAAATTACGGTTCAACTCGTCCAACACCAAACCCGGTTCGACAATGGCCTTTTGCGCTTTGGCATCAAACTCAAGAACGCGATTCAGATGTTTAGAATAGTCAATGACGACGCTGTCATTTATCGTCTGACCAGCTTGCGACGTCCCACCACCGCGCGCGGTGACGGGTATTTCGCTCTCCCTTGCCATTGCCAAGGTCGCTTCGACATCGCTCCATCGGCGGGGCACCACAACCGCCTTCGGTACAATCTGATAAATCGAGGCGTCGGTGGCATATCGACCTCGATCAAACGCACCGGATAGCACATCACCTGCGATCTCACTCCGCAGTCTTTTCAAGAATGTTGGTTCGGACATGCGAAAAACCGCTTGACTGTATATTGAATACAAAATTCATTAACCGCGTTGATCTCTTTAGATCAAGGCTTGTGAATGGAGTTGCTCCGCATGAAATCTGGCCGCCACTTTTTGCAAATACCCGGCCCGACAAACACGCCTGATAGGGTTCTCCGTGCGATGCACCGGGCGGTCATGGATCACCGAGGGCCAGAATTTGGCGAGTTTGGAAAAGGCGTCCTCGAAGACCTGAAGGCGATTTTTAAAACAAAAAATCACGTCTTGATCTTCCCCGCATCAGGAACCGGCGCATGGGAGGCCGCGTTGGTGAATACGCTGCAACCCGGCGATTCCGTCTTGATGTACGAAACGGGTCAATTCGCGACGCTTTGGAAAAAAATGGCTGAGAAGCTCGGCTTCGAACCAATCTTCATGCAAGGGGATTGGCGATCAGGGGCGAGTGCCGACGCGATTGCAGAGCAGCTCAACGCTGATACAAATCACCAGATTAAAGCCGTATGCGTCGTGCATAACGACACATCGACAGGTATAACCTCGAATATCCCAGCAGTGCGCAAAGCAATTGACGAGAGCAACCATCCGGCTCTGCTAATGGTCGACACAATATCGTCGCTCGGATCAATCGATTTCCGCACGGACGAGTGGGGTGTGGATGTCGTCGTCGCTGGGTCGCAGAAAGGTTTACTACTCCCGCCCGGACTGTCCTTTAACGCCGTAAGCGATAAGGCAATGACTGTTGCGAAGGCGGGGGGGGCAAAGCGATCTTATTGGGATTGGCTCGACATGACCGGCCCGAATGAGAGTGGATTTTTCCCATACACCCCTGCAACAACACTCCTTTACGGCCTTCGCGAAGCCATCGATATGCTTCAAGAAGAAGGCCTTGAGAACGTTTTTAGCAGACATGCGCGCCATGGTCAGGCAACGCGCATTGCAGTAGAGGCATGGGGGCTAGAAATACTTTGCCAAGATCCAAAACTCTACTCAAATGCACTTACCGCTGTCGTAATGCCGAATAACAGCGGCGCCGACGCCCTCCGTAGAACCATCCTTGACGGGTTTGACATGTCTCTTGGCACGGGTCTGAACAAAATTGCAGATCGCGTTTTTCGGATTGGTCATCTCGGCGATTTCAATGACCTTATGTTGATGGGCACGCTCTGCGGTGTAGAAATGGGATTGCAGAGAGCAGGTGTGGCATACGAAAAAGGTGGCGCGCAAGCAGCGATGGACTTCCTTGCGGCAACCCCAATGCACGAGGTCGCATCGCAGGCAGCTGAATAACAAAATTTTCGAGAGCCGGGATGAACCCGGTAACGATCAAATTCAAACGGGAGGAAAAA
>CAZJWF010000092.1:0-12087 GCA_964549375.1 uncultured Neomegalonema sp. | reverse complement strand
CCCTGTCATGAATCTCTGCCTTGCTTGTTCGGGCGTGATGTAAGCTCACTTCGCACGGGTGATATCAGTCCAGGCCATATGATCCTCCAGTTTCAGCAAAACAGGTGAATCACAACCTACTGATATCACTCAACCCCATATCGGACGGGCTCTAAACTGAGGAAATACATACATTGGATGTTAAAGATGCACGGTAGGAATTTGTATAGTTCGGGGTGAAAATGAACGTCGAGACGCTGGAGAAGGCCTTATTAATTTGTCGAAAACCATTTTGAAATCGGGGGAATTCACGGTCTTCTTTTGAGGATCAGCTTGGCGCGGTGACGTTTGCATCGGCTGCCGACAACGAATTTGCTTTTTTAGCTCGATCTAGGCGAAGCAGGGCGAGGCCAATATTGTCGCGGTTGGAATACAGGACGCCAGCAGGTTTATTCTCTTCGGTCTTGATCGCTTCGCCAGGTTGGGCCTGGCCGGATACCGAGACGAGAGTATAGCTTTTACGTAATTCCGTTTTGTGCTTCATACGGGCGACGATTTCTTGCCCAACATAGCAGCCCTTTTTGAAATCGACGCCATTCATCCGCTCAAAACCGGCTTCAAGAATATAAGTATCGTTGGCGATAAGGTCGGCTACGCTTTCCGGAATTGCGAGGCGTAGGCGATGCAAGTCGTAATCGCCGATTTGTGCCTGGGAGAGTGCGGCGTCCGGATCAGTGTATATCCGCCAGCCAAGGCCGGGGTCACGTGGATCAACTAGGGCATTCGTTGGTGCCGTACCGCCCCATAAAACAGTGATAGGGTGGTTGGTTTGGGTCAATGTGATGGGGCGGCGGAGTTGATACATTGATAATCGCTTGGTCAGTGCCTCGGCCTGAGTTGGAGCGACGTCTAGCGTGAAATCGTTCTCGTCTGTTCGGCGAATGAAGAAATCGCTGAGATATTTGCCTTGAGGGGTGAGCAGGGCGGCGTAAACGAGGGTATCTTTTCCTGCGCGCGAAACATCGTTTGTCACGAGCGATTGAAGAAAGTCTTCTTGCTCCTCCGCCGGACCACCAAGAGTGATGCTGACGCGGTTGATCTTCTCGCCGAAATTCTGCTCGCTCGCCATGCCAGTCACTCCATGTTAGGCGGTGGAGGTTATCGAGAGGACCATCCTATGACCACACCCTTTGATCTGTTGATTAAGAATGGAACCGTCGTCAATCAAGACGGAACCGGAAAAGCCGATATTGGTATTCTTGGCGGAAAGATCGCTGAAATTGGAGATTTGACGACCCGCGATGCCGGCGACGTGATCGATGCGACTGGCTTGCACATCCTGCCGGGAGTGATCGACTCGCAGGTTCACTTCCGCGAACCCGGTATGGAGCATAAGGAAGATCTGGCCTCTGGCTCTCGTGCGGCGGTGATGGGCGGCGTTACCGCAGTCTTCGAGATGCCGAATACTAAGCCGTTGACGACCGATGCCGACGCCCTCGCGGATAAGATCAAGCGAGCGACCGGACGTATGTATTGTGATTTCGCGTTTTACTTCGGCGCGACGGCAGAAAACGTGGCGGACTTGCCAGATGCCGAGCGCTTGCCGGGATCGGCGGGCATCAAGATGTTTATGGGTTCATCTACCGGTGATCTGCTGGTTGATGAAACGGAACATGTGCGCCGGGTTCTCGCATCCGGTCGTCGGCGCGTCGCCGTTCATTCCGAAGAAGAAAGTCGATTAGTCGAGCGGATGGATATTCGTCGGCCTGGGGATCCTTCATCGCACCCCGAATGGCGCGATGTCGAGGCAGCGGTTTTGTGTACCAAACGGTTGATCGCGCTGGCTCGGGAGACGAACCGGCGCGTCCATGTGCTGCACATCTCGACCGGAGATGAAATTTCGATTTTGTCTGCGAATAAAGACTTGATTACCGCCGAGGCCACACCGCATCACTTAACTCTGTCGGCGGATGATTATGCTCGGCTTGGCACATATATCCAAATGAACCCGCCTGTGCGGGATGTCTCGCATCGGGATCGTATTTGGAGTGGTATTGCGGATGGCACGATCGACGTGCTGGGTTCGGATCACGCGCCGCACACGCGCGAGGAAAAAGATAAACCTTATCCCGAGTCGCCGTCAGGCATGACGGGCGTTCAAACGCTGGTTCCGATCATGTTGGATCATGTGAGGGCTGGACGATTGAGCCTAGAGCGGTTTGTCGATCTGACGTCACACGGGCCAAACCGGATTTTCGGTATCGCCGGAAAAGGTCGGATTGCGACGGGCTATGACGCCGACTTTACCGTGATCGATCTGAATGCTGAACGGAACATTGAGGACGGGTGGATCGAGTCAAAGCCCGGCTGGACTCCATATCATGGGAAACGCGTCACGGGTTGGCCGCGCGGTACGATCATTCGTGGTCGCCGCGTTATGTGGGATGATGAAATTCTCGGTGAGGCAGGTGGCGCACCTGTTTGTTTTCAAGAGGGTTGGGTCGGGTGATAGGCCGCAGCCGTTTTGACGTAGCGTCTTTGGCGTTGGCGCGTAGATGACTCGCAAAGATATCGGATTTCGCGAATTCGTAATATTGATGGCGTCGCTGATTGCGATGGTTGCGCTATCGATTGATGCGATGTTGCCTGCGTTGCGGCAGATTGGCGTGGAGTTAAACGCGGCCAATCCAAACGACCCGCAACTCGTGATTGGTCTGTTCTTTTTGGGCATGGCGGTTGCACAACTTGTCTATGGGCCGTTGTCAGACAGTTTCGGGCGCAGGCCGATGATTTTTCTTGGCTTTGCGATTTATCTTATCGGCAGTGCAATCTGTCTGGTGTCAGAATCTCTATATGCTTTGATTGTGGGACGGATCGTCCAAGGGATTGGGGCGGCGGGACCGCGGATCGTTGCCAATGCCATCATCCGTGACCGCTATGAAGGACGAATAATGGCGAGCGTCACCTCATTGGTCATGAGCGTCTTTATCGTTGTTCCAGTTTTTGCGCCCTTGGTGGGGCAAGGGATTATGGCGATTTCGCACTGGCGAATGATCTTTTGGCTTCTTGCATGTTTGGCGACTGCGCTGTTGATTTGGGCTGTGATGCGATTGCCGGAGACCTTGCATGTCAATGTCCGCCAGCCGTTTAAGATCCAACGGATCATGCGCGCCATCGCAGAGGTCCTTCGAAACCGTTTATCGTTTGGTTGCACGGTGACGATGGGATTGGTCTTTGCGTCTTTTCTCGCGTTTCTCAGTTCGGCGCAGCAAGTGCTTGGCGAAGCTTATGGATTGGGAGATTGGTTCCCGATTACCTTTAGCTGTCTGGCGACGGTTGTTGGGGTTACATCCGCGGTTAATTCCCGGCTGGTCATTCGAATGGGGATGCAAAGGTTGGCGACGATTGGGATTTCCACGATTATTATCGCTTCTGCATTTTTCGCCGTTTGGACGTTCGCCTTTGGAATGCCGCCCTTGCCCGTGGCGCTCCTGTGGCTTGCCTGTTCCGTGGGAAGTATCGGGATTGTATTCGGTAATCTCAACGCGATGGCGATGGAGCCGCTCGGCCATATTGCAGGGGTAGGGGCGGCAGTTGTTGGTGCGCTTTCGTCGTTAATTTCGGTCATCGTCGGCACACAAATTGCGCGGCTTTATGACGGCAGCGGACTGCCGATTGCGCTCGGATATGTGGTTTGCGGGCTTTGTGCTGTGACGGTATTTTGGTGGGCGACCCAGGGAAGGGTCAGAAAGATCCGCCCATGAGAGCGCCAATATCCGTCGTGATCCCGACCTTGAATGTCGCGCGAAATATCACACCGACCCTCGCATGTTTGGTCGACGCCTCTGCAGAAGGGCTCATTGGGCAGGTGGTGATCGCCGATGGTGGTTCGGAAGATGACATTGCGGCGCTTGCGGAAGAGGTCGGGGCGGAGTTTGTTTCCGTCGAACCGGGACGCGGCGGACAGTTACGAGCGGGAGCAAAGGTTGCGCGCGGCGATTGGCTGCTATTCCTTCATGCCGATACAGTGTTGGAAGGAGGCTGGCTGCGCGGTGTGCAGCGACACTTGCGAGCTCACGCTGACAAGGCCGGTCATTTTCGTATTCGCTTTGATAGCGAGCGGCGTTACGCGCGCTGGACAGAGCGTTGGACAAACATCCGGGCGCGTTGGTTCAAGCTGCCTTTCGGGGATCAAGGCTTGTTGATTTCGCGCAGCCTCTACGATGAGGTCGGGGGATTTGAAGATATACCATTGATGGAAGATGTCGCGATGACGCTCGCCATTGGGCGCAGGCGTTTGCGAGAAGTTTCGGGTGTCGCTGTGACCGATGCCGTTCGCTACGAGCGCGATGGGTATTGGAACCGCGGTTGGCGGAATTGGGGATATTTGACCGCCTACCGGCTGGGCGCTTCGCCAGAGTGGTTGGCCGAGCGCTACCGAAGATAATCAAAGAACGGGATAACCGGTCATCTCCAAATATCCGATGCCGTTATGGCTTCCCTCAACAGTGATTGGCCCCTCCCAATACGGAAAACCAGTGCCATTCCAGCTTTGCGGATTCAGAGCGGCGGCCTTGATTTTCAAATCGCGATCGGTGACCGAAAGCGCCCAGCGGGTAGGAATATTTCGACTCGCGACGGCTGTTGTCCCTTGTGGGGTGAGTTCAATATTTTTGGGGTCAATCTTCTCGCTTTTGCCGTCAGTAGAAATCCAATTGCCGGCGAAAAAGTTCTCACCGCCCGTGTGACGCAATCGAAAGAGCATGACCTTTTCGCCGCTGTCGAGGTGGAGCGAGAACCAATCCCAGCCCTCTTGATCCGGCGCGAGGGGTTGAGAACTCCATTCGCGATCCATCCACGCTTGGCCCGTGACGGTGATGTCTTGTTCGCCAAACCGCACTTTCCCTTTGGCGGCAAAGAATGGCTGGCTAACGTAATAGCTTGCTTGCCCGCGATCAGATTTCACGCTGTAGCCCTCGTCGCCTTGCCGTATCATGTCGGCATCGGTTGAGAGAGACAGGGTATAGCCGAATTCCTGCGTTTCAGCGGAAACCGTTAGCGGAGCGAAGGTTTTGCCAGTGCTGCCAAAGCGCCAATCGTCGACCCAAGCTTCAAAAGGTTCCGCTGTGACACCTGCTTGTCCTACCCCGCCGCGGGCAAATTTTTCTGCGTGGCGGTGTTCGCTCTCGCTGGTGATGGCCGCGTGGCCCAGCCAAAATTGCTGATTGCTCCAGCCTTCGCGCTGCGGGCCGGGGGCGGCGGCTTGTCTGAAAAGCGTGAATTGTGCTCCGTAGAGCGTGCCAGTCTCATCCGAGAGATTAGCGGTGAGATACCACCATTCAATACGGAAATCGGGATGGGCGCCGTGATCCCTTGGGAAGAGGATTTTATGACCTGGAACGACGTTGGCAAAGCCCTCGACTTCCGTGCCCAGCCCGGCAAAGCCTTGTTGTTGGGCATAGGCGGAGGCGGGCGACACGCAGAGCATCGCGAGCAGGGTGCGGCGATCAACGTTCATTGGCGAATACTCTCAGCAACCGCATGGGCGCGATGGTTCGCAGGCGTAGCGTCGGCAGCAGGCTGGCCAGAAAGGCAGTAACAACGGCGATGATCACCAACACCACCCATTGCACTGGGAACGCGTGAAACGGCAAACGCCAGCCGAAGGCTTGAACATTAACGACCGAGACTAGACACCAAGCGACTGCGAGGCCAAGTGGTACCGCGAGAAGGGCGGTGAAAAGCGCAAGCGCGCAGGTCTTTACCAGCTCGAGCCTTGCCAGTTGTTTGCGCGTTAACCCGCCCGCCCATAACGGCGCGAGTTGTGGCAGGCGCATTTCGGAAAGCGTCAGCAGGCTCATGAACATCGCAAAACCGGCGATCAACATCGTCAAAACGTTGAGGGCAGTTGTGACTGCGAATGTCTTCTCAAAGATGCTTTTCGAAAACGCTTTGATGCTGGCTTGATCGGTCAATCCCCCTTCACTGAGGTCAAAACGCTCTCGCAATTCGGTCATGAGCGGCGGCACAGCTTCGGGGTCGACACGCAGCCCCAGACCGGTTCCGAGAGCATTGGGGTAAAACTTTCGTACTGTGTGTATATCTGCGCTGATCTGCCCACGAGGATTGCCATAATCTGGATAAATCCCCACGACGCGCGGTTGCCACTCTCCTAGGGCTAGCGTGTCTTCCAGACGCAGCGACAGGCGTTGAGCAAGCTGTTCACTCACGACGATTGCCTCGTCGTTCGCCACGGCGTCCCAAATATCGTCGGCCTTCGCCTTCATTGGCCAGTGATTGCGATAGCTGCCGTGATCGACAAAGCCGACGATGGTCACAGGCCAGTTCTCAATGCGCGCAGTTGCTTCGATTTTAGGAAGCTGCGCGGTTACCTCTTCGCGGCTATCCAGCCAAGACATGATTTCTGTTTTACGCGCGTCGCTACCTGGGATGATATAGATTTCGGCGATCAGGCGCTGATCGAGCCAGTCAACGAACGTTTTCCGAAAGCCATCGACCATCGTGCCGACGCCGATATTTGTGGCAAGCGCCAGCAGCATTGCCATCAGAGCGACTGACAAGCCGGAAATTTGCATCCGGCTATCGGCCCAGAACCACTCCGAAATTGCGGAAGACGCTCCCGCCTCACCTCGGCGCAGGATGAGGGAGAGGAACGGCGGTAGTGCCAGTGCCCCGGCTAAGAGCAGCGCCGCGAGGCTTGCAAAGCCGGGCCCCAGACCGTTCCCGAAATAAGCGAGCAAAGCAGAGACGACCAACAGTCCAAGCGCCATGAACGCTTGCCAGCGCAGCCAGCGTTGCTGTGCCTCCCGCCATGCAAAGCGTTGGCCCGTCGCAAGGGGGGGCATCCGATAGGCTTTGAACAAACTGTAAGCAGACGCTCCCAAGGCCCCCAGCAAGCTCATCCCTAAACCCGTTACCCACCAACTCGGTGCAAGCGAGAGCGCGCCGGGAACTTGCGCGCCATATAACCCACCCAAGCTTGCCGCGACATCGGGCATCAAGGCTGCGGCGATTAGATAGCCGAGCAGCACGCCGACGACCCCACTGATCAAAGCGAGTGTCAAAAGCTCCACCAGTAACGCCGTCGTTAACCCGCGCGCCGAAACGCCACATGCTCGCATGGTTCTCAACATTGGCAGTCGCTGTTCAAAGGCGAGCGTGATTGCCGAGTAAACAATGAACAGCCCCACCAAGAATGCCAGCATTCCAAATGCGGTCAGGTTCAAGTGAAAGCTGTCCGTCAAGCGGTCAAGATCGTCCGACGCTTCGCTCTCTGGTGTTTGTTGCAGCGGAACCGTCGTTGCTTCCGCCAAAGGGATTGATGATACAGGTTTATCAGGGTCGACGAGAAGCCGAGAAATCTCACCCTCTGAACCCAGCACAGCTTGCGCTGCTGCTATGTCCATGACCAGCGTCTTTGCAGGAATTTGCTCTGTGACAGCAAAGGGGGGAAGTGTCGCGCCAGTATCAGAGGTGGTAACACCGCCGATCAAATCTAGTGTTTTCGGCGCGATAAGGCTTTGCCACGGCGGGGTGAGAAAGTTCTGGAAAGCGTTGGGATCGTTCGCCGCCGCGCGGTCTCTTCCCGCTTGCGGTGTCGAAATCTCTGCTGCGCGAGGCAGGCTGAGCGAATCAATTCCGACGACCCTTAGGGGCAGATTTTTTATACGGATGCGCCCCTCAATAACAGGAGAGACGGGCCAACCCGCGCGGCGCAATGCGCCAAAGGTCTCTTGAGGAAATCTCGCGCCATCGGGGCGGGCGAGGCTGTTGACGCTATCTCCGCCAAGCATTTGCGCCGCATCAGCATAACTTTGTTTCGCTTGGGCGTTCAGGGCTTGGACGCCGCTCCAGAGTGCGGTAGCAATCGTCAATCCGGCCAGCAGAGCAGCGAGCTGAATTGGTTTGCGCCGCCAATGGCTCAAGAGCGTTTTGAGAATTTGATTCACAGGTCCAACTGTCCCCGATCAAGCTTGGTTTGACGCCCAAGCATCGCAGCAATACGGGCGCTGTGCGTCACCATGAGCAAGGCACAGTTGCTCTTGTCTACCAGATCAAGGGTCAGGCGCATCACGTCCTCGCCAGTTTCGGCGTCGAGGTTCCCGGTTGGCTCGTCGGCGAGTAACAGTTCCGGTCGTGCTGCCAAGGCGCGGCCAATCGCGACACGTTGTTGCTGTCCGCCAGAGAGCTGTTCAGGATACCGCTCGTCAAGACCCTCTAAGCCCAAACGTTCAGTCAATTCGCTTTGCCAATCAGCGTCAAACCGGTCTGCCAGTCGCGCTTGAAACGCTAGGTTAGCGGCAACGTTGAGGCTGGCGATCAAATTAAACTGTTGAAAAACGACACCGACCCGACTGCGCCGCAGGGCCGCACGCTCCGCATCGTTCATCGATGAAATCTCAGTTCCTTCAAGCGTGATTGCACCAGAGTCGACGGCATCTAGACCCGCGATTAAATGGAGCAGGGTGCTTTTCCCAGAACCGGAATCGCCCATCAACGAAAGGGTTTCACCCGCCTTCAGAGACAGGCTAGCTCCGCGCAGAACTTGTAGCGGGCCTTGCGGAGTTGGGAAGGTTTTATGAACGTCGGTGACGATCAGCATCAGTGGCAGGCCTTGACTTCTTGCGTCTATCTTTCACGGGTATTGAGGCGCTGTGAAGGCCGCGCGCGTCAATGGGTGACAATGCCGCGCTTAAACCGCTTCAGCTTTCGCCGAGCGTCGTCTGAGCACTGGTTCATAAAGGCGTTGAGGCGGGATGTGAAGGCGAACTTCATCACAGACTTTGATCTCACCTGTCTTCTCGACCCATGCCGTTACACCGCGTCGTCCATCCGCAACCTTGGCGAAGCTCATACCTTTCCCGGGCCGGTGAAGCTCGATCTGTTCGGCGGCAAAGCGGCAGGGGCCGTTTTCCATATCAACGACGAGAGATGCCCCCCCTTCAAAGATCAACCGGGAACTAGGGGGGAGCTGCGTGAGCATTGGGATCCCTTCAAGGATCAAGTTTGCACCGACCCATTCAGGGGCGATCTCGTCCAACCCCATATCTTCGGCAACGGTTTGCAATTCTTCTTGGCTTAGAATTGAGATTTGCCGGGTGTTACGGATTTCCGTTCCTTTTTTATATTGCAGCTTAACGCGAGAGCAGGAAGGCCGAGTCAATCCTCCGTGATCTTCGCCGTCAAACCCTTCATAGGTTGCGTTAACCGTGTCGAGGGAAACGCTCTCTAGCCCTTCTTCGCGGTTGTTGTTCACGAAAAGCCCCCGGACGTGGCCCATGATCGCTGTCGGCATGAGAATCGGCATCTGGCCCTCCGTTTGCACAACCTGTTATTAAAGCGGAAAGCATACCGGGTTGGCTCTGTCCAGTGTTCCAATAAGGATCAGTTGAGACCCGGTTGTCCTCCGCGCGTTAGAATTTTGTCCCCGGAGGACTGTCAATGTCGCTACGTTTGGTTACTGCTGTGAGTGTTGCTGCTCTTATAAGTGCATGTTCGTCTCAGCCCGGTCCGTCTTCCTTGTCGCCATTGCAACAAGGTGAAACCGCGCTTCGGGCCGGCAATTTTGCCGTCGCGGAGCAAGCATTTACCAGTGCTTTGTCAGCCAATCCAAACGACCCAAGCGCCATGCTTGGCCTCGCGCAAGTCTACGATGCCTCTAACCGTTCCGCAGAGGCTGTGGAACTGTATCAAAAAGTCGCCGCCGCTCGAAGTGGTGCGATCCGTGTGTGGAATGATGGTGGAGTCAGGCAAGAGGGCGTGACCGAAATCGCGAGCCGTCGCTTAGGAGCGTTGGGTCACGGGATGGATCAACGGGCTGCTGCGCCCGCACCCGCACCCGTTGTCGCACCGCCCGCACCTGTTGTTGCATTGCCGGCCCCCATCGCGGTTCCAGAACCCGCCCCTGTTATCCAAACGGAAGTTTGGCCACAAGATCCGGTCTATGCTCTCGATCCGAACGGCATGGTTTTCTATGCAGACCCAGAGGCAACTCAACCCATTACGACACCTGTTTTCATGTCCCGTGAAGCGGCGGAGATCACAGCCCCAGTGGTTTCGCACGATACCCTTCCGACCTTCGAGCCAATTGCTCCGATCGCTCCTGTGATACAGGAAACATATGCGGCTCCTGCGCCAATCATCACTGCGCCGATTCCCGTTGCGCCGGCGCCGGTGGTTCAGACGACTACCCAACCTCAAGAACCGACTTATGCGCTGGGCGCGGATGGCACGATTTACTACGCTGACCCGGATGGGACACAGCCGATTTCAGAGCGTGTCTTCGAAACACGCGAGGCAGCCGAGCAAGGTTTGCCCGCCGCGGCACATCGGACGATTTCCAGCTTTGCGCCAACTGCGCTGGCACCAATTGAGGCTGCACCAGTGACGTTCACTCCTGCGCCCGCGATCCAGCCGATTGCGCCTGCACCGATTGTCAACCCAACACCGACAATCGCGGCTCCAGCGCCGATATCGGTGCCGGTCCCGTCGATCAGCACGGCAACGCCTGCACCTGCGGGACCACTTCCCCGCACGCAGCCGGGGTATGCGGTAGTCAATGGCGACTTTGTTTATATCAGCGCGGAAGACATCGCGCGCGCGGCTGGCACTCAATCCGCCACCCAGTCAACCGTCATCCCCGCACCTGCACCGCAGAGCTTCAATGTTCCAACCAGCATTGATGCACCCGCGCTTCCACCACTGATCGAGCTGAACGGCATTCCAAACCTGAATTTGAACTAAGGGGGCGGCAGCTAAGCTGTTGCGATGGCGACGATGGGTTTTCTCATCGTCGCCATTTTTGCTTCGCCAGATAGGGTTGTTGAAAGGGCGCTTCTCGGATGGCCCTTAGATACAGGTCTCAAACAGCGCCTTGGTATTTGCCGTTGTCATCTTCACAGGGTTGCCACCTGCACTCGGGTCTTCCAGAGCCATCGCAACCAGCTCGTCAATCTGATCTGTCCCAACTCCCAATTCGCGCAGCTTATCGGGCACGCCCAATTCGGCACGCAGGCTCATCACATAATCGAAAAATCCATCAAAGCCTCCGGCGATTCCGAGGTATTTCGCGGCATCGCTGATGCGACCCTCTATGGCATCGCGGTTCATTTCCAAAACCGGAGGGATCACAACCGCGTTCGTCATGCCGTGATGGGTGTTGTAAACCGCGCCAATCGGGTGAGAGACCGCATGTACTGCGCCCAGGCCCTTTTGAAAGGCCGTCGCTCCCATGCTCGCGGCGGACATCATATGCGCGCGGGCCTCAATGTCGGTTCCATCCGCAAAGGCACGGGGCAGGTACTCTTTCACCAGCCGCATTCCTTCCAGCGCGATGCCTTGGCTCATCGGGTGATAGAACGGAGAGGAAAACGCCTCCAGACAATGCGCGAAAGCATCCATCCCGGTGCCTGCGGTGATCAGACTTGGCATTCCGACTGTCAGTTCGGGATCCGCGATCACCACGGCGGGCAGAACTTTGGGGTGAAAGATGATTTTTTTGACATGAGTTTGCGAGTTCGTAATGACGCTCGCGCGGCCCACTTCAGAGCCGGTTCCGGCGGTGGTTGGCACCGCGATAATCGGCGCGATGACGTCGGCATCTGCGCGGGTCCACCAATCGCCAACATCCTCAAAGTCCCAGACCGGGCGCGTTTGCCCGGCCATAAAAGAGACCATCTTGCCAAGATCGAGACCAGAGCCGCCGCCGAAGGCAATCACACCATCATGCCCACCGGCTTTATAGGCGGCAATTCCCGCCTCCATGTTGATCTCGGTTGGGTTGGGATCGACCTCTGAAAACATCGCGCGGCCCAAGCCTGCGGCATCCAGAATATCCAACGCCTGCTGTGTAATTGGCAAATCCGCGAGACCCTTATCCGTCACCAGCAGCGGCGCTTTCATTCCCGCCGCCGCACAAGCATCCGGTAATTCCACAATCCTGCCCGCGCCGAATTTAATCGCCGTGGGGTAAGACCAGTTTCCGGTGAGGGTCATGAGAGCTTCCTTATCTGCAGACGGTTAGCACAGCTAACGTCTAAGGAAGTTCGATTGCAACGGAGAACCGGCCTTGCCGGGGCGCTCGTTCGG
>CAZJWF010000091.1:0-12090 GCA_964549375.1 uncultured Neomegalonema sp. | reverse complement strand
GGCGCGAGATTCGGTCTACGAGCTATCGTATTCTCCATTCGTTGTTTGCGGCCACACGCTCTCTTGCGGGTGGTTAGCGGCAAGGGGCTTATCGAACCCTGAATACCAATATAAGGTAAACGACCAAGGTTGTCGCGGGGTTTCACCAGATGAAAACATTTCTCGAAAACCTCCACTACGATATTGAAATATCTATATATTACCCTTAAAAATTCAACTATTCAGAATAAACCAATTTAGAAAACGCCTATGCGAATGAGGGACTTGTGGCGAGTATTTATGATCTGAAGCCCCGATTTCAGTCTTTGCTGCGGCCGATTTGCGTGAAACTCGCAAGCCTTGGTGTCACCGCAAACCAAGTGACCGCCACCGCTATGATGCTAAGTTTCGCGCACGGAGCATGGATCTGGTTGAGCGGCGCATCGGCGATCAGCCTCATCCTGTTGCCGTTGACGTTGTTTATCCGCATGGCGCTCAACGCAATTGACGGGATGCTGGCCCGCGAGTTCGATATGAAAAGCCGCTTTGGCGCGCTGTTCAACGAGCTTTCGGATGTTCTGAGCGATGCCGCGCTATACCTGCCATTTATACTCGTCGCCACGCCCAGTTTGGTAGCTGGCGTTGTGGTCCTTGCTGTCATCGTGGAGATGGCAGGTGCGATTGCGCCTATGATTGGATCGGATCGACAATATCAAGGACCGTTCGGAAAAAGCGACCGGGCCGTGTTCTTTGGATTGGGCGGTTTTCTGCTAGGCGTCGGGATGTTGCCAGTGTCATGGTTCGGCTGGGCACTCTGGATTGCCGCAGCAATGAGTGTGTGGACCATCGCTAACCGCGTGCGCGGCGGCCTTGCAGGAGGCACAGTATGAACATCGCGACTCCCGTCCTCTATGCCATCATCGCGATTTTTGGGATTCTGATTTTTGCGACCGCCCTTGTCTGGTGGATTGGACGCAATAAACCCGGCGATGCCGCCACCGAACTGATGCTGCGGGTCAAATCGTGGTGGTTCATGATCAGCGTTTTCACTATTGCGATGGCAATAGACCGGGCGATTTCGACCATTTTCCTCGGATTTATTTCGTATCTGGCGCTGAAAGAATACTTCTCGCTCATCCCCACGCGCCGAGTCGACAGACTCGTGTTGCTGTTTGCGTATCTCGCCGTGCCTGTCCAATTTTACTGGGCCTATATCGGCTGGTACGAGATGTTCGTTGTCTTCATTCCGGTCTGGATGTTCCTTTTCGTCCCAATGGTCATGGTTTTGCTGGGACAAACTGAAGGTTTTTTGAGAGCCGTTGGGATGATGAGCTGGGGCCTGATGATGACAGTCTTTACACTGTCGCATACGGCCATGCTGTTGATTGGATCAGACGCGCATAATGGTAATGCCGGTGGGCCAGGTTTGCTGTTGTTCCTTGTCGCTCTGACGCAATTCAACGATGTAGCACAATTCACTTGGGGCAAACTGACCGGCAAGCACGCCATTGTGCCAAGTGTTAGCCCCAAGAAAACATGGGAGGGTTTCGTCGGTGGCGCCGTGACAACCGCCGCAGTGGCCGCGCTGATTGGTCCCTTCCTCACCGTCATGCCGTGGTATTGGTCCGCAGCAGCGGGTGCGATGATCGCGGTTGCCGGATTTATCGGCGACGTGAACATGTCCGCCGTCAAACGCGACCTGAAGGTCAAAGACAGCGGCGGTTTGATCCCCGGCCATGGCGGAATCTTAGATCGAGTTGACAGTCTTACTTACGCAGCCCCTGTCTTCCTTCACTTCTTCGCCTATTTCTTTGTCGGAGGCCGCGTATGATCCCGGTGCTGCGCCTCGCGTTTTTCGCCCTCTTCGTTCGTCCGATCCTCATCTTGATTTTAGGCACCAATATCCGAAATCGGGAGCGAATGCCGACGGGTGGACCAGCCATTATCGTTGCAAACCATAACTCGCATCTCGACACGCTGGCGCTCATGTCAATGTTTCCACTCGCGGATCTGCCAAAACTGACCCCCGTGGCGGCGGTCGATTACTTTGGCCAAGGCGCGTTTGGATGGTTTGCCAAGCACATTATCGGAATTCTACCAATCGACCGCAGCGGAAAAACGCCCCGCGCCAACTTGCTGGACGGCGCGATTGACGCACTGGACCAGGGTAAAATCCTGATCCTTTTTCCCGAAGGCACACGCGGCGAACCAGAACGTCTTGCCACCTACAAAAAGGGCGTGGCTCACCTTGTTGACGCGCGGCCTAAAGTGCCCGTTACTCCGGTTTTCATGCACGGGCTGGGCAAAGCCTTGCCACGGGGCACGTATCTGTTTGTGCCTTTCACCTGCGACGTGTTTGTCGGCGAGCACTGGACCTATCGCGGCGATATCCCTCAGTTTATGGAGCGTTTGGAAACGCGGATGACCGGGCTGGCCGAGCAAGGAAACTTCCCACCGTGGGAATAAACCGCTTTTGGCACTTGGCCGCTTTTCTATGGGGTTTTGCCGAGGCAACACTGTTTTTCATCGTTCCCGACGTTTTATTGACTCTATTGGCGGTGCAATTTGGCTGGCGCCGGGCGATCATGCCACTGCTCTTCTGCCTCAGTGGGGCTGTAGTCGGCGGAGCTGTCTTTTTTGGCGCCAGCGCGCACAGCTTCGAGGAAATGCGCGCAGTGCTGAACTTAGTGCCGCTGGTCCCCAGCGAGATGATCGCACGGGTCATTGGTGAGATTGAGAGTGCATGGTTTTCGAGTATGCTCATTGGCTCACTCTCCGGCATTCCTTACAAGGTTTACGCTTTTGCCGCCGCTGGCACTGACATCTCACTTGGCCTGTTCCTGCTGGCCAGCGCGCTGGTGCGCCCGATCCGTTGGATTTTGATCATAGCGATTGCCGCCGGGATTGCGGCTTGCCTCGTGCGGGCCGGACTGCATCGCATCATTCCTTGGATCTGGGCAGCCATGTGGATCGCATTTTACCTTTTTTACGCTGCGGTGATGAACGGATAGCGTTCGCGCCCTGCGTACCCAAACGCAACATGCGGAAAGAACGGTAGCATTTTAACTTTTCCAGCACTGATATGGCGCGCAATTCCGATATAGAGAGCCGATCAAGCCGTCAGGCTGGGACAAAGTTAAAAGGAACGTCATGTCTCAACGTGTCAGAAAAGCCGTTTTTCCTGTCGCAGGTCTCGGCACGCGGTTTCTTCCCGCAACGAAATCAATGCCAAAAGAGCTGTTGCCGGTCGTTGATAAACCCGTAATCCACTACGCGGTCGATGAAGCACGCGCCGCAGGGATCGAGCAATTTATCTTCGTATCCTCGCGCGGCAAAACAGCGATGGAAGACCACTTTGACCGCTCATTCGAGTTAGAAGACACTCTGCGTAAACGGGGCCGCGACGCTGATCTGGCGCGTTTACAAGACGCCCTTGTTAACTCAGGAGATCTGGTTTTCGTGCGCCAGCAAGAACCGCTTGGTTTGGGTCATGCGGTGTGGTGCGCGCGACATATCGTTGGAGATGAACCTTTCGCTGTTCTCTTACCTGATGATATTGTCATGAGTGATCCGCCCTGCATTGCTGAGTTGATCGATGCACATGAAAAGGTGGGGCGCAGCCACGTTATCGCCGTGCAGGACGTGCCACGCGAACATACCAGCCGCTATGGAATCTTAGACCCTGACACCGAAGTTGCCTCGAACCTGATCCGTGCCAAAGGCATTGTAGAAAAACCCGCGCCTGAAGACGCCCCGTCAACTACCGCAGCAATTGGGCGGTACGTTCTTGATCCGTCGGTTTTCGAGCATCTCGACAAAGGGGTTCAGGGTGCCGGTAATGAAATTCAACTGACAGACGCCATCGCTGCCACGATGGATGTCGCCCCACTGCACGGCTGCCACTTCAAAGGCGAGCGGTACGACTGCGGCGACAAGCTTGGCTTCCTGAAAGCCAACATTGCCTTCGCCCTGCAACGCCCCGACCTCGCCGATGGCCTGCGGGACTTTATGACGGAAATGGGGAAAGCGTGATACGCGGAATTGCGTTGGGCTTGCTATCAAACCGACCGAAAGATGCGACCGGAGCGATGTAGATCATCGCGACTAGGAACACCGATCGGTTTGATAGTATCCGCTCTCGCTAAATCTTGGTCGTTGCATCACCGAGCCATTCTTTTGTTTCGTCATCTACCAGCGGATAGAGCGCTTCATAGACTCGGGTGTGATAGGTATTCAGCCAACTTATGTGCTCTGGTCCCAGAAACGCGGGGTCGACCGCGCGCAGGTCGATGGGTGCAAGGGTGATGGTCTCGAAACTCATCATCTCTCGGTCGCCGCCCTCTGGGATTGAGGATTCTTCTACGATGACCAGATTCTCGATGCGGATACCAAAGGCACCTTCGCGATAATATCCCGGCTCGTTCGACAGGATCATCCCCGGTTCGAGCGCCACGGTGCTGCGCTTGGAAATTCCACACGGCCCTTCATGTACGCCGAGGTAAGACCCGACGCCATGTCCAGTACCATGATCGAAGTCAAAGCCCGCACGCCACATCGCCATCCGCGCCATCGCGTCAAGCTGCACTCCCGTACACCCCTTCGGAAAACGGGCCATGCTGACCTCGATCATGCCGCGCAGCACAAGCGTAAAGGCTTTGCGTTGGTCATCGCTGGGGGTGCCCACGGCAATCGTGCGTGTGATGTCGGTGGTGCCGTCGCGGTATTGACCGCCGGAGTCGACCAGATAGAGCGAGTTGCCCTCGATCTTGCGGTTGCTTTCGCGGCTGACCCGATAATGCGGCAAGGCCCCGTTAGGGCCAAAACCAGATATCGTGTCAAAACTGATGTCTTGCAGCTTTCCAGTTTCCTCGCGGAAACTCTCCAGCTTTTCGGCAACGGAAATTTCGGTCAACCCACCACTGGCTGAGGCACTGTCAAACCAGCACAAGAAACGCGCCATCGCCGCACCATCCCGCAGATGCGCTTTGCGAGTGCCTTCTTTTTCGGCGGTGTTTTTGCAAGCTTTCGGGAAAGAGCACGGCTCTTCCGTCCAGACGGTCTGAGCCTCACATCCAGCCAATTTCGTGGAGATCAAGACAGGGGCCGACATCCGCGCAACGCCGACGCGCTTTCCGGCGAATCCGCTGATTGCCTTGATGAACTCAACTGGCGGATGAAGATGGACACCTTCACCAAGATGCGCCCTGACCGTGCCATCGAGCTTATCGTCGTCAATGTAGAAATCGACCTCGCCGGAGGCTTGCAGAATCGCAAAACCAAGCGCGACCGGCGTGTGGGCGATGTCGCTACCCCGAATATTCAGCAGCCAGTTGATCGAGTCCGGCAAGGTCAGGATAAACGCATCGAGATCTTCTTCGACCAGCTTTTCCGCCGCCGCCTTGCGCTTTTCCGCCGAGGACACGCCCGCGAAATTCGCCGGATGTACCACAACCGATCCCATCGGGGCCGGGGGCTGATCTGGCCAGACCGTATCAATCGGATTTGCCTCGACGGGGCGCAGCGTTGCAACCGGATCGAATCGCGCGCGCTCAGCATCCGTCAGCAACCACGGATCGTATCCGATCAAGGCATCGCCTACATTCGCCTCTAGCCATTTCTCTGGGGTCTGTTCCTCGATCTGGACCGGCGTAAATGCCGTCAGGTCGAGTTGTTCCTGCGCCTGTAGCGTATAGCGCCCGTCGATAAATACACCCGCCTGATCTCGCAAAACGATGCAAAGCCCCGCAGAACCGGTAAACCCTGTCAACCAGCGCAACCGCTCGTCACGCGCCGGCACATATTCGCCCTGATGCGCGTCCGCACGGGGTACGATAAATCCATCCAGCCCCGAACGATCGAGTTCAGAGCGCAATGCTGACAACCGCTCAGCACCAAAATCATGTGAGGGTGTTTCGAAAGATTGATACATACCGCTTACATGACACGGGAATTTCGATTTGCAAACGTCCGCTGGGACTCGTTATTCACCTCGTTTCGCGCTATCTGAGAAAAAGAGTGGCATTTGCACCTAGGGGACAATCTGATGAGCGACAATCCGGTGGGCACCGAAGCCTTCAATATGAGTATGCGAAAATTCCTGAAACAAGTTGGAGTAACTTCGCAGCAGCAGATTGAATCCGCCGTACGAGAGGCCTTCGAAGCGGGGAAACTTGACGATAAATCAAGCATCGCGACCAAAGTCACACTGACTATCGACGGTTTGGACGTTACGCACACAGTAGACGGGTCCATAGACCTGTCGGGGGCGTAAATGTCAGATGCGCTGAAAGAAGCCGTGCTTGCGGCATTGTCGAAGGTCTCGGACCCCGCTAAAGGCACCGATATTATCGCTGCCAACATGGTTCAGGGCTTGGTCGTCAAGGGCGGTGCGGTTGGGTTTGCTCTAGAAGTCGACCCGCAGCGCGGAGCCGCGCTTGAGCCTTTGCGTAAAGCTGCGGAAGATGCAGTAAAAGCCGTCGAGGGGGTCTCCTCAGTTTCTGTGGTGCTGACGGCTCATTCGAGCGAACCGGGCAGCGCCCCGCCGCCACCGCGCGCAAATTCGCCCTTCGATAAAGGACCACCGCCTGATCTGGGCCGCGCCAAAGAGGGCGATAAACCGATCCCAACTTCAACCGATACCGGCCCGATTGAGGGAATTGACCGGATTATAACGGTTGGTTCCGGTAAAGGCGGCGTCGGCAAATCGACCGTTGCCTCGAACATTGCGCTGGCCCTTGCCGCACAAGGCCAGCGGGTGGGCTTGCTGGATGCAGATGTCTACGGTCCGTCGCAGCCACGTATGTTGGGCGTCTCTGGCCGTCCCTCGACGCCCGATGGCAAAACAATCCTGCCGCTGCGAAATTACGGCGTCACGGTGATGTCGATGGGCTTTATGCTCGAAGAAGATCAATCCGTGGTCTGGCGCGGGCCGATGCTGATGAGCGCCTTGCAACAAATGCTGCGGCAGGTGCAGTGGGGTAAGCTCGACACGTTAATTGTGGACCTACCCCCCGGCACCGGCGATGTACAACTGACCCTCGCGCAAAAGACTAAGGTCGATGGCGCGGTGATCGTTTCGACACCTCAGGACATCGCCCTGATCGACGCGAAAAAAGCGCTGGATATGTTCCAAAAAATGGATGTGCCGATCCTTGGGATGATCGAGAACATGAGCACTTATGTTTGCCCGAATTGCGATCATGAAGCGCATATCTTTGGGCACGGCGGTGCGCGAGCCGAAGCAGAGCGCCTGAATTTGCCATTTTTGGGTGAGATTCCGCTTGATATCGACATCCGCACGTCATCCGATGGGGGTGCTCCGATTGTGGTTTCCAAACCAAAAAGCCCACAAGCAATCCGCTTCAAGGAAATTGCTGCACAAATTGCGAAGGTCGAGGTTCCCGCCGAATGACTCTAACTTATGATCCAACAATGCCCGGCGAGGGGGAGGGACCGACCTTTCCGCCGCTGTTGCGAGGCATTGAGGTGAAAGTGGGAGTTGATCCGTTCGACAAAGCCGTTGCGGAAGCCCGACGCGGCGCAGCAGAGGTCGGCGACCTCTATTGGTCGCCAGATCAGGATACGTTGCGTGCCGCCGTTATCTTCGCACCGGAGGAACCTTTGGCCGACGCGCTGCCAATCTTGTTCGCCGTCGCCAATGGGCTAAATGATTGTATCGGTGCGCTCGCCCCGCCAGAGGTTGGTGTGCTGCATGTCTGGCCCGACGGCGTGAAGGTCAATGGCGCATGGTGCGGCGCGTTGCAGTTGGATGCTTCAACCCGCGATCCTGCAGACGTGCCCGAATGGTTGGTCGTTGGTCTCGCGCTGTCATTGCAATGGCCCGAAGATGGACCGACCCCCGGCGAAGCGCCAGATCTGACCGCGCTGAGCGAAGAAGGCTGCGGACATCTGAGCGCCATCCGCCTGATCGAGAGTTGGTCTCGGCATATGCTGACGTGGGTTAACCGATGGGAAGATGGTGACTTGCGGCCTATCACGAACGGCTGGCTGGATCGTGCAGAGGGACGCGGCGAAACCGTTACCTTCGATCATCGCGGCGTGATGCGGCGGGGCGAGTTTCTCGGCCTTGATGAAACCGGCGGCATGATCTTGAAAACGGACACCGGCAGTGACGCCCTCCCCTTGATGCCGCTGTTGGACGCGCCGCGTGTCTGGCCACCGGAGGCGCTGATATGAAACTGGCCCGCACCATCCGGTTTGACGAAAGCGACGAGAATGTTTTCCGCCGTGCCGCCGCCGCCGGGGAATGGGCGATTTCCGGCGCGTTTGCCTTCTCGGATTTTACTGAGGATGACATTAAGGGAAAACCGCGTCAGGAATTTCGGAACGGCTGGTTGTCGCTGGAGAATTTGGGACGTGCGACTTTTGTCGCGACCGCTGAGATTGAACAGTCCGAAATTGATGCTCTGACGATGAAACTTGCGGCACATTTCGTTCAGGATTACGGCGCACCCTCTATTGAAGATGCCCTGCCCGTCGCAGAAAATGAGATTCAGCATATGCTGGACCTCTGCGAAGAGCACCGCCCCAACACCCTACTAGTGGTTGAGCGAGAACTCAGCGAGGCTGGAATCAGAGAGGCTTTTCGCGTGATTGAGGTGCCGGAAGCAGGTGTCGCCGATGTCCTAGGGCCGATGGCCGACCATGCCATCGAGATGAGCGAAGTCCAGCCGGTAAAAAAAGACTTCTAACCGTCGATTTGTTTGGGGAACGTCAATTGGCTCACGTCGTAGCCGTTGCGCTTTAACGCCTCGATCCCGCGTTGTAACCGCGCCTGATCAATTTGCGGATCGCGCGCAAGTATCCACCCGGCGAACCCGTTCGGCGTGCCCACAACGACAGTCTCATATCCCTCATCGATATCGAGTATCCAGTAATCGCCGGATGTGAACGGCACCAAGGGCAAAAAATCGACGTTCAGTTTCGCGCCGCTTGCATCAACAGCTTCAGCACGGGCGGTGGCGGTGCGCGGGGTCGCCGTTAGCGACCCTTCGCGGCAAGAATTGATGACCCGAACAGAACCATCGTCATTGAGTGCATATTCCGCCGTCACGCCAACGCATCCCTCCTCAAAGAAAACCGGAAAGCGGGCGATTTCGTACCAAAGTCCCTGATAGCGATTGAGATCAACGGACTGTACCGTCGAAATCGGGGCGTTTTGATCACGGTAATTCCCGCCGCTGGCACAACCAAAAAGCGCGGAAGCGGTTACGACGAAAAGTGCTAAACGGGCAAACGGCGATAAAAACTTCATTACTACAACTCGACTCGACTACTGGGTCTCATCAAATGGGGCGACGTCGATACCCTGTCCACTAACGCTAGTTTACCGCCAGCCCTGCAAAGGCATCGGGTTGGCGCACCGCTGCCGCATCATTCAACGCCCAGTCGTAGACATAGTTGTCAACGCTGGTGCGGCCCTGCAATTTTTCCCTCAGTGCTGGCTTTGCGAAATTTTTTAACCGCGAGAGGACTTCCGCCTCATTCTTTCCGAAATCTTCCTGAAACCAAATATAGATTTTCGAAAGGGTCAGCGTTCCGTCAGGGCCAACGGTAATTCCACGCGGATCATTGACATAGGCACGTTCAGCCTCCGTGAATGCCTGATCCAGACCCTCGGCACGCCACGCTCGCGGAGCTAGGTTGGGACAGCTTTGCGCGGCACAGTTTAGCGCGTAGTGGATCCGTGCCTCGCGAAAAACTGGACGAATGATGCGATGCTCAATGTCATTGAGACTAAGGCTTTCGCCGTCCACCGTCACGACTTTGCGCTTCCACGGGCCGGTAGGTAAAATCCCATCTTTGATCTTGAGGATCGACTCCACAGGATACGCATCAAGAACAATATCAACGGTTTTGGCGTTATAGAGGTTGATCCAGAAAGCCAATTGCTGATCGCGGGTCAGGCTTGTCGTCTGAACCTGCTGCAATGACCCAAGATAAGCATCAAGATTTGCCTGATCTTCAGGCGTCACGCTTCCATAATCGACGCGGTTGATCCCGGCGGCGTCAGTGGACAGATAGCGCGCCAAAAACGCATCCCAGGAGCTGTGATCAACGGCGGCACTCTGAGCCGATGCTGCGCTTTCCCATTGCGGACCGAGTGAGACGGCATCGGGCAAGCTGGCGCGTTCGATCGTTGTGCAGGCCATTGGCAAGCAACCCAGAACCGCTACACATATCAAACGGATCATCGCTGACCTCCTGTTTTTCTTTCTTGCATCGCTTTGACTCTCAACCGCCCTTTCAAACGTTTCAACGGCAATGCATCTGCCGCTTGCATATTGGCGGGTTGCGGGAGGGCATCGGTAAATCCGTTCTCTGCATCCCACCAGCGTGGGCCATTTGGCGTGTCGATCTTTGAGGGCGTGAAGATGTGCGCGTCGCGTTCGGCGTTATGCACACACATAGAGAGCGGGCCATTCTCCGTCGCCACCATAAAGACGCAGGATTCGCAGCGCTCCCGATCAAGTTTCGTGGCATCCATGAAGTTGTGGACAAGGATACTCATTCGATGGACCTTACCGCGGCTCTGCCATAACCCGCCGCGCAGTGCCCAGAGCCATTGCCCAGCCTGCCCCAAAAGGCGCAGGCCCAACCGGGGGTGCCGCACTGCTAAACGTCCCAAGATACCCAAGACATTGAGATAGCCGCCCTCGCGATGGTCAATCTTTTCCATTGCTTGAATGGTGTCTTCGATTAGCACCCGGTTGGTAAGCGGCGAAATCACGGTATCACCCGCCGCAAGAACCGAAGTGTAGCGGTTGCACAGCGAATGCCCGACCGATGTCACATCAAAATCGAGCGGCAAACCCATCCCGTCCGATAGCGCCGCCATCACGCTTTGCTGCGTAATGCCACCATCGCGATCTCGCAGCACGCCGCGCCCTGTATCAGCTTGCATCTGAAACGAGGCCAGCGCGATGGCATCGGCGTTCTTGCGAAAGAACCGCGCCATGACGGGCAGTTCGGCTATATTTCCATCGTAGACCGTTGTGTTGAACAAAATGCGGAGCCCTAGACCCTTTGCGCGTTCGATATAGTCGGCGCGGACGGTGTTGAGCGATTGTTCGGTCGGATAGCCTTTGCGTTCTTGGGTGAGGTCCACATGTAGCGCCAAATCGTCCAGTCCTGCCGCCGCCAAACGGGAGAGCATCTGACGGGTGGCCTTGATGCCGTTGGTCATCATGCACGAGCGCATCCCCAACGCACGGATGCGGCGGCAGAGGGCTTCAAGGTCTTCGACCTTCCGCAACGTCGGGTCGCCGCCGGAGATTTGAATCGAGGTGCCGGGGCCGTAGTGATCGTGGATCATCTCGATCCGCTGATACAGAATGTCCTGCGGCACATCCTTCGCCATTTCAGCACGATCCGACAGATAGCAAAGCGTACAGTCGAGATTACAGCGCTGAGTAATCTCCAGTGATACGCAGGCCATCGGATAGAGTCGTCCCGCCGTTTGTCCGGCTTGCATTTGGCCATGACGCTGCAACGCCTCGCGCAGAGGTGCGCGTTGATTCATACCTTCAAAGCGCTTCCCTGCGGGGCTAAGCATAAACGACCTTTCGCGGGCATAACTGTGCGTTAAAGCACTACACATAGCGCAAAGAAACCAGTGGGTTCCGCTTTTCGTGTTGGATCGTGATGGTGGTTAACATGTGGGACACGCACTTGAGGTAATGGATCAACCGCGCGATAAGGCGATACCGCAACTGTTACAATAACTCTTCGGTCTGGCGATAACGTCGTCAAATTATTTCCAACGCCCTCCGTCGCGTTGTTGGGGTGGAAACTAAACCACTACCGGCTGATGCTGATAGGTTCGCGTTGCGAATGCAGTTCCAAATACTGAAGTATGACATCATCTGTCACATTGCCGGAGGTCGTCGAGAAATATCCACGAGCCCAAAACCGTCTACCCCAATATCGTTTCCGCAGCTCAGGATACTCCATCTGTATTCGACGGGATGACCTGCCCTTGACCCGCTGCATCACGGTCAAAAGCGCCAGATGCGGAGGGATCGAGACGAACATATGCACATGGTCCGTCGACAGCACTCCTTTGACGATTTGAACGCCCAATTCCTCGCA
>CAZJWF010000090.1:0-12415 GCA_964549375.1 uncultured Neomegalonema sp. | reverse complement strand
ATCTGACCGCCGACGGAGTCGATGATCGCGATTGGGTTCTTACCGCGCTTCCAAGTCGTGTAAGCGTCACGGACTTTGATCCGCTCGGTGACCGTTTCGTAGCCAGCAGGCACTTTTTCGAGACGCTCGGAAGCTTCTTCGATCACGATCGTCTCAGTGACGTTTTTGTACGTCGCTGGGATCACGCGAAGCGTTTCAGCAGCTTCGTCAGCAGCAACCGCGATTGCGACTTGCTTGTACGTCGCTGGGACGACTTGCAGACGCTCGGAAGCTTCTTCAACCACGATGGTCTCAGTTTCGGTGCGGTAGGTCGCAGGAACGACTTGAAGCTGCTGGTGTGCAGGCTGAACAACGATCGTTTCGCTAACCGTTTTGTAGGTCGCTGGAACAACTTGCAGACGCTCCGAAGCAGGCTGAACAACAACCGTTTCCTGAACCGACTTATAAGTTGCTGGGACGACTTGCAGACGCTCGGAAGCCTCTTCAACAACAACCGTTTCGCTCACCGACTTGTAGGTCGCTGGAACAACGCGGAGCTGCTGGTGGGCTGGACGTGCTGCAACCGTTTCAGTAACGGTTTTGTACGTCGCAGGAACGACTTGCAGTTGCTCATATGCAGGCTGAACAACAACGGTCTCTTGAACCGTTTTGTACGTCGCAGGAACAACTTGAAGCTGCTGGTGTGCAGGCTCAACAACAACCGTTTCGCTCACCGACTTGTAGGTCGCAGGAACAACACGGAGCTGCTGGTGTGCAGGCTGAACAACAACTGTCTCTTGAACTGTTTTGTATGTTGCAGGAACAACTTGCAGGCTTTCCGAAGCTTCCTGAGCCTGAACCGTTTCGGTTACAGACTTATAGGTAGCTGGAACAACTTGAAGCTGCTCGTATGCAGGCTCAACAACAACCGTTTCGCTCACCGACTTATACGTCGCAGGAACGACACGGAGTTGCTGGTGTGCAGGTTCAACAACAACTGTCTCTTGAACGGATTTGTACGTCGCTGGAACGACTTGAAGCTGCTCGTATGCAGGCTCAACAACAACCGTCTCAGAAACCGTTTTGTAGGTTGCAGGGACGACTTGAACTTGCTGGTAAGCAGGCTCAACAACGACTTGCTGCTGAACAGTTTTAAAGGTCGCTGGAACAACTTGAAGCTGCTCGTATGCAGGACGCGTTACGATCGATTCATTGACCGTTTTGAACGTCGCTGGAACGACTTGAAGCGTTTCGGAAGCTTCCTCGACAACAACCGTTTGAGCAACCGACTTGAAGGTCGCAGGCACAACTTGAAGCGACTGCGAAGCCTCTTCAACAATCATGCTCTGAGAAACGGTTTTAAAGGTTGCAGGAACGACCTGAAGCGACTCGGATGCTTCTTCAACCACGACGGTCTGAGCGACCGAACGGAAGGTTGCAGGAACAACGCGAAGCGACTCAGACGCTTCTTCAACGACAACAGTCTGAGACACGTTCTTAAACGTGGCTGGTACGACTTGCAGGCGTTGCGACGCTTCTTCAACAACCATTGTCTGCGACTGGGCCGCAAAGGTTGCTGGAACGACCTGAAGCGACTCAGATGCTTCTTCGACGACAACCGTCTGAGCAACCGTGCGGAACGTTGCTGGGACGACTTGAAGTGATTGTGAAGCTTCTTCGACAACCATCGTTTGCGCAACGGTCTTGAAGGTCGCAGGCACAACGCGCAGCGATTGCGAAGGCTCTTCTACAACAACCGACTGAGAAACACTCTTGAAGGTCGCTGGTACGACCTGGAGCGACTCAGAAGCTTCTTCGACGACTACCGTCTGAGAAACGTTCTTGTAAGTTGCTGGAACGACTTGAAGCGACTCGGAAGCCTCTTCGACGACGACGGTCTGACCAACGCTCTTAAAGCTCGCTGGAACGACCTGTAGCGACTCGGAAGCTTCCTCAACGACAACCGACTGGCTGACATTGCGGAAGGTCGCTGGGATAACGCGAAGTGAAGCAGCTGGCTCTTCTGCGACAACCGAACGGCTGACGGTCTTAAAGGTACCCGGAACTACTTGGAGCGACTCGGAAGGCTCCTGAACTTCGACTGTTTCAGTAACCGTGCGGTACGTAGCTGGTACGACTTCGAGGCGCTCGGAAGCTTCCTCAACGACAACAGTTTCAGTAACCGTACGATACTGGGCAGCACTAACGCGAACGTCATTGCCAGCCTCTCTGTCAACAACCCGCTGGGTAACTGACCTATACTGTGCAGGAATTACTACGCGCGCATAGCACTTTCCTGGCTCTGCGTTCGGTGGAATCGCCACCGAACCTGCCGCAAACCCAGCCGTTGACTGGGCCGACACTCCGTTAATGGCTGCAACTGCGCCTAATACAAGGCCGCTGCTCGCCAAAAGCAGACTCTTACGCTTCATTTGCTCATCTCCACTCCGTTTCGCCGACGTCCGCCGACTCATAAGATCGCCAACACCAACTATTATGTCGCCAAAACACGGTTTACACCACGTTAACAGCGACAACCCAGCAAGTGTTGTTCCATGTATCCGCCACTCTCATTTGGTGACCTCACACGGCGCGAACGCTAGGCCGCTCTCCTCACGATCCCACGACCGCTCAGAAGCACGTACCTGAGAACTACCACACGCTCTCCGCTGAATCATGCAAAAAAGAAACATAATGGTTAAGCACCGGAAACTGTGGCTTTAACCCAACGGTTACCACGTCATATGATCGTTAACCGAACTTCAGGTCTGGACCAAAATACCGCGTATACCAGCATTTCGGCGCCTAAATTCATCTCAAACTAGAGAATCCACCGTATACTGATTCTCTCACTGTTTGTTTCATATTGCGACAAATTTTGAGGCTCACCTCGAATTTAATGCGACTTTTTCACAAAAAGCGCCATCCCGCTGACTTTTAAGATTATTTGCGAATCAACGGTAACGAAGGAACAACAAAAGCCGACCTTCCTGCCTCATTGTTGCATTCTCGCAACGAAAATACCCTATAGGCTGAGTTTCGAACTCTACAAACTGCATTCCCCGCCGATATTGAAGGATCGTCACTCCGAAGGCTTGGATCACCGATGGAGCGTGCTATGCACATGCGATTCAAGACGATGAGGGGACGACTAGTATGCGCTGTCCGTTTTGCGGGGATACCAACAGTCAAGTGAAAGACTCGCGGCCTGCGGAAGATCATGGTGTGATCCGGCGGCGCCGACTGTGCCCCGCCTGCGGAGGGCGCTTTACAACATTTGAACGCGTGCAGCTGCGCGAGTTGACGGTTCTGAAAAAGAATGGTCGGCGTGCACCACTTGACCGGGAGAAACTCGCCCGCTCTGTTCATATCGCCATGCGAAAGCGTCCAATAGAGCCCGAACGAGTCGAACGCATGATCTCTGGGGTCGTACGGCAGTTAGAATCTCTGGGCGAGACAGAAATCTCGTCAGACACCATCGGAGAAACAGTGATGGCCGCATTGGCCGAAGTGGACACTGTCGGTTATGTCCGCTTTGCATCGGTCTATCGCAATTTCTCCGAAGCGAGCGATTTCGAGACCTTTATACAGGAACTTCGGCCTTCCAGTCACGGTACAGCCAAAGTCGGCTCTTCAAAGTGACCTTGGCGTCCGATACTCATTGGATGCGTCATGCCCTTGGTTTGGCGACACGCGGCGTAGGACATACCGCAACCAATCCGAGCGTCGGTTGCGTCATTGTCAAAAACGGCAAGCTTCTCGGACGAGGACGAACCGGCAAGCAAGGCCGACCCCATGCCGAACGCCTTGCACTCGACGATGCTTTCGCACGCTGGGGAACGGAAAGCGTGAGAGACGCAACCGCTTACGTAACGCTTGAACCCTGCGCCCATGTCGGGAAAACACCGCCTTGCACCGACGCCTTAATCGCCAGCGGGATTGGCCGAGTGGTCTCGCCCTTGATGGACCCTGACCCAAGAGTTGCCGGGCGCGGTTTCACAGCATTGCGTGCGGCGGGTATCGCCGTCGATGTTGGCGAGGGAGAAGATGCCGCTCGGCACATCTTGCGAGGTTATCTGTCGCGCGCCCAGCGCAACCGTCCTTATCTGACCCTAAAGCTGGCCAGCACATTGGACGGCAGAATCGCAACCCGATCAGGCGAGTCCAAATGGATCACCGGCGCACAAGCCCGCGCGAGAGTGCACTTGATGCGCGCCCATAGCGATGCAGTTATGGTGGGTGTCGGCTCTGTTCTGGCGGATGATCCAAATCTTGATGTTCGTTTAAAAGGGTTAGAGTCAGCCCGACCAATGCGCGTAGTGGCAGATACGCGATTGCAAACGCCACTGACCGGACGCTTGGCACAATCAACCAAAACGCACCCGTTAGCCCTGCTCACTTCTAAAAATGTCAATCAAGCAAGGGTCGATGCATTCAAAACTCTTGGTGCAAAAGTGATCCCTGTGGCAATGCACCAGAGCACCCTGTCGATGAAAGACGCTCTGATTGAGCTGGGAAAATTAGGCGTCGGTTCTTTGCTATGCGAGGGCGGCGGACGATTGGCGGCCAGTTTGCTTCGCGAAGAACTCGTTGACGAACTGGTTTGGTTCACCGCGGGCGCAACAATAGGCGGCGGCGGCGCTCCTGCTGTCGCAGACTTCGGCGTCGAAGCATTGGCGAATATGCCAACATTCCTACAAGCCTCCTGCGAGCGAGTGGGCGACGACGTGATGAGTGTTTGGCGCGTACCTCGATACTAAGTCTGATTTGTTGCTCAAGGCGGCGAACAGTCATACGTTCCGGTTTTTGGCACGGTAGCCCATGACCACAATCTACGAAGGCAAATTATGTTCACCGGAATCGTGACTGATATTGGAGACATTCGGAACGTTGAGATGCGGGGCGACAAGCGGTTTGTGATCGGATGCTCCTATCCGTCCGAGAAGATCGCGATAGGTGCCTCGATCGCGTGTTCAGGAATTTGTCTAACTGTCACCGATAGGGGCAGCGATTCGAAGGGCGGCTGGTTTGCCGTCGATGCCTCCACCGAGACATGCTCGCTGACCACTGCCGCGCATTGGCAGGCGGGCACAAAACTCAATCTTGAGCGCGCATTGAAAGTCGGAGATGAGTTAGGGGGACACATTGTCACCGGCCACGTCGATGGACTCGGAAGCCTGATAAATGCGCAGCAAGACGGCGATTCTTGGCGGTACACATTTCAGGCACCGCCTGCCCTCTCCCCGTTCATCGCTGGCAAAGGATCGATTACGATTGATGGAGTCTCCTTGACCGTGAACGCGATCGATGGGGAGCAATTCGGAATCAACCTTATCCCACACACTCAGGCTGAAACGACCTTAGGGGAGTTAGCTGCTGGGGATGCCGTGAACCTTGAAATTGATGTACTGGCGCGATACGTGGCCAGGCTGAATGACGTGCGTGAAGCCGCACTTTCCAAAGGATCCTGATATGGCGGAACCCAAGCGCGTTCTTATTATTGTTGCCCCTTATTACGAGCACATTTCTACGATGCTGATCGAAGGAGCGACAGCGGCACTCGAAGCCGCGGAATGCGAGATCCACATTCGCGAAGTGCCGGGTGCACTCGAAATTCCTATCGCGATCAGGATTGCACTTGAGGCCAATGCCTATGACGGGTTTGTCGCATTGGGCTGCGTTATACGCGGCGAAACCTCGCATTACGAAACCGTCACGAATGATTCTTCACGCGGTTTGATGACCCTTGGGACGGATTGGGGAACCCCCATCGGAAATGGCATCCTAACCGTCGAAAATGAATCGCAAGCCATTGCTCGTGCAAACCCTAAGCAAAAAAACAAAGGCGCGGATGCTGCCAGCGCCTGCATAGCCCTGATGGCGCTTCGCGACGAAATCACAGGGGACGACGAAACCAGTATCGGACGGGACCCAACCTTCTTGCCCGATAGCGAGCATTTCGACGTTGCAGATGCCAACCCCATGAAATCTGCCTGAAAATGGCGCAAAGACCCAAGAGCCAAGCCCGATCAGCAGCCCGACTCGCGGCTGTGCAAGCCCTGTATCAGATGGAACTTACCGGCGCACCTTGGTCAAAAGTGCGTGCAGAATTTGAAGATCATCGTCTCGGAATGGAAGTCGATGGTGAGGTCTTGGCCGAAGCCGACGTAAAACATTTCCGCAAGTTGTTGCAGGGCGTTGTTGATCATCAGCCGGAGATCGATAAGGCAATCAACGATACATTGAAAGAGGGCTGGCCCCTGCGCCGGATTGACCCAATTTTGCGCGCCCTATTCAGGGCAAGTGGGTTCGAGTTATTTAAACTCGATACCCCTCGCAAAGTCATCTTCAACGAATATGTTGAAGTGGCCAAGGCGTTCTTTGACGGCGAAGAACCAAAATTGGCAAACGCCGTCTTGGAGGCAATCGCCAAGGCGCTTCGGCCAGAAAGCTAGGCAACAAAGCCAAGCTGACGCAACCACTGCAATCACGAACGAATGGATGGATCAAAGACCCGGAGTTTCGTTCCCGAATACCTGATTGCCTGTAAAGCGGCCGACATTACCCAAAAGCTGCTGCAAGAATGTCAGACGCTTCCCCCGTGTCGGCGTTGTCTTCGTTACAAGGTTAACAACCCGACCATCTTCTAGGCCATAGCTATCAACCGACTCGGCAACGCCAGCTTCACTGAATGCCACCACAACGACCTCTTGAGAGACAACGCGTGGCTCCAGAAAAGCTCGGCTCTCAGTCGAGCGCGTGATGTAATACCACTCGTCATTATCGAACACCCCAAGCGTTGAGGGCCGTCCAATTTTACCGGCAACTTCGGCCTTGCCGTCGGCGCCAACTTTGATCTCGGACAACTGTCCCGGACGGGGTGCATAGCCGTGCGTACGACGGATCGGTTCGCAAGCGGTCGCAAGAACAAGCGCAGCAAAAGCGCAGGCAGGTAAAGCGATACGGTCAAACATAGAAGCCCTCGTCGGCTGGCGTACTGTGAACGGTTTCATTAAATCGAATTTGGGCGTATCGTCAAAAAGTCAGGATTTCAAGACGCGCAGCCCTTTATTGGGCAAAGACAGGCCACCATGACAAAGACCACACTTTCTCCCTCTGACGGCGACGGGCAGGTTGAATTCAGCAGAGTCGTTAAAATGAGCGCCTTAAATAGAGAGCCGCAGAGCTATTCCGCAAAGGCAACCCCAATCGAATGTGAAGCGCTCATGGGGCGACTCGATTTGATCGGCCTAACAGATTTCTCTGTGGAAGCCGAAATCAGAAAGTGGCGCAATGGCTTACGGGCAACCGGCACGATCAAGGCCAAGGTGATTCAAAGCTGCATCGCAAGTCTAGAGCCCGTGCCAGACGAAATCTCCGATACGTTTGACCGAGGATTTTTGCCTGAGAAAGACCTCGTCGGGGATACCAAGCCGGGTCAAGAGGTCGAAATTGAGGATGACGCCGAATTGGGCGATCTGCCCGATATTTTGGCGGACACGCTAGACTTGGGCGAAATTGCTACCGAAGCCCTGAGCCTTGCGCTGAACCCCTATCCTCGCGCTGACGGCGAAGCACCCCTAGATGCACAAGCAGCACCTCCCGGTGAAACCCCGATGAGCGATAACGATGTGAAGCCCTTCGCCTCACTCGCCGCTTACCGTGAAAGGCTTGAAAAACAAGACAAAGATGACTGATACGCGGCTTTCGCGCGTCGGCGACATCGCATTGGAAGTCACTTAACGGACCAGATTTACCTTGAACGCGCAGAAATTGTTCAAAAATAGGTTGTCTCAGCAAGCCAGATCGTTATGTTCGCCGCCTGTTTTGTGGCTGAGCATTAGCTACGCGGTCTCTTTAGACTGATACCCTTCGACTGGATAGGAACGGCCCATGGCAGTCCCAAAGAGTAAGATCACGCGCTCAAAGCGCGGCATGCGTCGTTCGCACGATGCTCTCACCCCTTCCGCTTATGCAGAATGCGGGAATTGCGGCGAGTTGAAGCGTCCTCATCATGTCTGCGCTTCTTGCGGTCACTACAACGAGCGGGAAGTTGTTTCGACCGTAGACGTTGATTTCGACGACGACGAAGCGGCTTGATAGGCGGGTGCCTGACGGCGCCAACATCCACGAATCGGTAATCACCCGATGAGCTCCTCAACGGTTCTTGCAATTGATGCGATGGGGGGCGACAGCGCTCCATTGTCCGTTATTGATGGCATCTCAATTGTTGCGGCGCGCGATCTTGAACTCTCTTTTATTTTGCACGGCGATCAAGCTGTCATTGAAAAGGCGCTTAAGAAGAAGCGCATTTTGGATGGTCGGGTTGAAGTTCGTCATGCTGAAGACGTCGTCGAGATGGACGCAAAGCCATCTATCGCGGTGCGTCGAGGCCGAAACTCAAGCATGTGGCGCGCCTTGGAATGTGTGCGTGACGGCGATGCTCAAGCAACGATTTCTGCTGGAAATACAGGCGCATTGATGGCGATGGCGCTTTTTTGCCTGCGCGCTGCCTCAGGGGTCGCGCGCCCCGCCATTGCTGCGCTTTGGCCAACGCGAGGCGAGCGATCGCATTGTGTCGCGCTGGATATGGGTGCAGATATTCGCGCGGACGCCCAAGATCTCGTGCGATACGCCGCGATGGGATCGGAATACGCCCGTATTGCCCTAAACATCGAAACACCACGCGTCGCCTTGCTGAATGTCGGCACTGAAGAAAACAAAGGCCGTGCCGAAGTTCGCGAAGCTGCAGACTTATTGCGAGAGTCAGAGAGTCTCGGCGAAAATTCGTTCGATTTTCAGGGATTCATTGAGGCCAGCGAAATCCCTCACGGCAAAGCGGACGTAGTCGTCACCGATGGATGGACGGGCAATGTCGCGCTCAAATCTGCAGAAGGCGCCGCAAAGTTCGTCGGTCAACACTTGCGCGAAGCATTCTCTCATTCAATCGTCACGAAGATCAGCGCGTTTTTCGCGTATCCGAGCCTTCGGCGGCTCCAACGCCGTATTGATCCACGGCGGGTAAATGGCGGCGTCTTCCTCGGGCTGAATGGCCTTGTAGTGAAAAGTCATGGCGGGGCGGATGCAACGGGTTTTGCCGCTGCTGTCGAACTTGCCGCGAACATGGCACGAGAAAATTTTGCGGACCGGATCGCAGCAGAGGTTGAAAAAACACTCAACCCCGCTCAGAGTGACACGATGAAGCCGGAAAACCTCGAACCTCAGGCGGAGTCATAGACGTGAACAACCGCCGCGCCGTCGCGCTGAGTAGTGGCTCTTATCTTCCTGAAAAAATTCTCACGAATGAAGAACTGTCGGAAACCATCGATACGACCGACGAGTGGATTTTAGCGCGCACTGGGATCAAACAGCGTCATATCGCTGCCAAGGGCGAGCTGACTTCTGACCTGGCCACCCACGCGGCGCGCCGGACACTTGAGGCGGCCAAGTTTGACGCCGAGAAGCTCGACCTAATCGTCGTCGCAACGGCGACCCCAGATCAAACATTTCCGTCAACGGCAACGCGGGTCCAGCATAATCTGGGGATGAAGGGCGGATTTGCCTTTGACGTGCAGGCGGTCTGCTCAGGCTTCGTTTACGCGCTATCGGTGGCGACGCAGTTTATCGAAACCAGAAAGGTCAACTCGGCGCTCGTCATCGGAGCCGAGACTTTTTCGCGTATCCTTGATTGGGAAGACCGCACGACCTGCGTCCTTTTCGGCGACGGTGCTGGCGCGGTGCTTTTGGAGGGCCAAGAAGGCAAAGGGGCGCTGACAGATCGCGGCGTGCTCAGCACAGAACTGCGCTCTGACGGTGAACACAACCAATTGCTCTATGTGGATGGTGGACCATCATCGACCGGAAATGCTGGCTTTCTGAGAATGCGCGGCAAAGAAGTTTTCCGCCATGCTGTTGCGAATTTAGCAACAATCGGCGAGGAAGCACTGATCGCAGCAGGTGCGACAAACGACGATGTCGATTGGGTCGTTCCACATCAAGCCAACCACCGGATCATTGAGGCCACCGCTCGTAAGGTCGGCGTCCCGCTAGAGCGGGTGATTTTGACGGTGTCCGAACACGGAAATACATCCGCCGCATCGATTCCCCTGGCACTCGACCAGGGCGTGCGCGACGGGCGCATTCAGCAGGGAAATCTGCTGCTTTTGGAGGCAATGGGCGGGGGATTCACCTGGGGAGCGGCTACGCTGCGCTGGTGACCGCGATTTTTTTGTCAAAAACAGCGATATTTCGTCTGTACACTGCGCTCTAACGACCTTTGACCGTTGACAGTTTTTTTAGTGACGGACTAACGTTGTCTAACAATTTGGGGAGGCAATGCGGCATGGCCGGAAAAACAGTAACACGCGCAGACTTAAGCGAATCAGTGTACAATTCTCTTGGGTTGTCTCGTAATGAGTCCGGGCAATTAGTGGAGTCTGTTTTAGAGCATGTCTCCGTCGCGCTAACTCGCGGCGAAAAAGTTAAAATCTCGTCCTTTGGTACGTTTAGCGTGCGCGAGAAAAAGGGACGGGTAGGCCGGAATCCTAAAACGGGGGAAGAGGCGGCGATCGATCCTCGGCGCGTTCTGGTTTTCCGCCCATCTCACGTCCTGAAAGACCTGATTAACGAAAATGCCAAAAACGGTTCAATGGATCGGGCGCAATCAGCATGATCTGGTCCATTGATGCAAAGACCTCTTCGGGAGACGCCACATGACGAAGTCTAATCAGGCGTTCCGAACAATCAGCGAAGTCTCGAATGAACTTGAGGTCCCCGCGCACGTTCTGCGGTTTTGGGAGACGAAATTCCCACAGATCAAGCCGATGAAACGGGGTGGGGGGCGTCGCTATTATCGCCCCGAAGACATCTCGTTGCTCAAAGGCGTGCAGGCGATGTTGCATGTCGATGGATACTCGATCAAAGGCGTCCAAAAAGCCCTGCGTGAGCAAGGCGTCCGCGCCATCGCCGAACGAGATACCACAACCCAAGAAACGGTTACCATCGCTGCAGAGCCGGACATCTCGCCTGCGGCACCGGATGTTTCGTCAACGATCACAGCGGCGGAGCGCAAGGAACTGCAAGCTATCCTCGTCTCCTTGCTGGCTCTTCGGGCGGATTTGACAGGCGAGGCAGCACGTAAATCTGCCTGATTGATGCGTTGCGCCGGGAATGGCGCAGCGCTATACAGCGCGCATCGGGCTATAGCGCAGTTTGGTAGCGCGTTCGTCTGGGGGACGAAAGGTCGTAGGTTCAAATCCTGCTAGCCCGACCAATTCTTCCAAATTATTCAATGAAACTTTAAAGGGGGAACGTGACGATGCGAGACAGTGCATCCGGCGTACTTCCCTCTCAAGACATCCGCGCGATGACGGAGACGGACGTCTTACGGCTCGATGCGCCCTTGGTCGAAGGACAAATCCAACCCGCGAGCATTGACCTGCGCCTCGGACGCAAAGCGTACCGCATTCGCGCCAGTTTCCTGCCGGGTGCGAATGCGACGGTGGCCGAGCGGCTTGTCGATTTCTCGATGCACGAGATTGACCTCACCGATGGTGCCGTTTTGGAGATGGGATGCGTCTATCTCGTGCCCTTGTTGGAATCCATCACCCTTCCAAATGATATTGGCGCGGTTGCGAATGCAAAAAGCTCTACGGGTCGGCTCGATCTCTTCACCCGGCTAATTTGCGATAACGGGACAGAATTTGACCGGCTGGAGCCGGGCTATGAAGGCCCGCTCTATGCAGAAATTTCTCCCCGAACTTTCTCAGTTTTGGCCCGTACCGGCGTTCGTCTGAACCAAATGCGATTTCGGTCCGGTCATTCGCTCTATACCGGCGATTCCCTTCAGGCTCTGCACGCCGAGCACAGGCTCGTCCATGTCGATGGCGAAGACCGTGCCGATATTGACGGGGACGGCGTCGGCTTCAGCGTGAATTTGAAGGCGATAGAGAACGGCCCTGTCGGGTATCGCGCGAAGCAACATACTGGCCTCATAGATTTGGAGCGGATCGGAGAATATTCCGTCGAGGATTTTTGGGACGCACTCTATACGGATCGCAATGGCCGGCTGATTTTGGACCCCGGGGCATTTTATATTCTGGCCTCACGCGAAGCCGTCCATGTCCCCCCCAATTGCGCGGCAGAGATGACGCCCTACTCCGCGCTCGTCGGCGAGTTCCGAGTCCACTACGCGGGGTTCTTTGATCCCGGTTTTGGTCATTCCGCTGCTGGCGGATCGGGTGCACGCGGGGTTCTGGAGGTCCGGTGCCACGAGACGCCATTTGCCTTAGAGCATGGGCAAATCGTCGGACGTCTTGTCTATGAAAAGATGCGGGAAACACCGGATATTCTTTACGGCATTGGCGGGTTAGGTTCGAACTATCAGGGCCAAGGTCTAAAGCTGTCGAAACATTTCAAATAAAGCGCAGCCCGTCTC
>CAZJWF010000089.1:0-13058 GCA_964549375.1 uncultured Neomegalonema sp. | reverse complement strand
CTCGCACGATGCCATTCTCTGCGAGTAGTTTTCGCACTTTCAACAGGCCCAGTCGTTTCGGGAGAGTAATGAAAGATTTCACTTAGGCTCAGCCGAAGTAAGGCTATGGAAATGCATTCTTTATGGTTTCGGCGAACTTCCCTCATCTTACAAACAGAAAATTGAGGTAGGCGCGACCACAAACAGCGCGGTAGGAAGGAAGTCGGAGCCTGATTGAACTTCGGCGCATCCGACGGGCTGATTAAAAAACCGTCAAAGGACGCAGAAATGTCGATTGAAAAAATAGACACGCTCGTTGTTGGTGGCGGCCAGGCCGGTTTGGCCATGAGCGAGCACTTGAGCAACAACAGCGTGCCCCACCTTATTCTCGAAAAGAGCAGGATTGCAGAGCGTTGGCGCACGGGAAGATGGGATTCTCTGGTTGCCAATGGTCCTGCCTGGCATGATCGCTTTCCGAGCTTGGAGTTTAAAGACACCCATCCTGAAGCCTTTGCCTCCAAGGACAGCGTCGCGAACTATTTCGTGGAATACGCGAAGGCAATCGACGCCCCGATCCGCTGCAGCGTAGAAGTTAAAAGCGCCAAACGGCTGGAAGGTCGCGCCGGCTTTCGTGTCGAAACGTCAGAAGGCGTGATTGAAGCCAGTAACATAGTTTCCGCCACCGGCGCTTTTCAAAAGCCGGTAATCCCGCCTGTCGTGCCCAAGGATGCACCCTTCAAGCAAATCCATTCTTTCGACTACCGCAATCCAGATCAGTTGCCCGAGGGCGCTATGATGGTCGTTGGGGCAGGATCTTCGGGTTCCCAGATCGCTGAAGAACTCATGGCTTCCGGGCGCAAGGTTTATCTTTCAGTTGGCCCGCACGACCGCCCTCCGCGCGGCTATCGCGGGCGTGATTTCTGCTGGTGGCTCGGGGTGCTCGGTCTGTGGGATGTCGCCGCCATGGAACCTGGTAAGGAGCATGTCACGATTGCGGTTAGCGGTGCCAACGGTGGTCAAACGGTAGACTTTCGCCGTCTCGCTGCTCGGGGAATGACGCTTGTCGGTCTGACGCAAGCATATCAGGATGGCGTCTTGTCCTTCGCGCCTGACCTTACGAAGAATGTTGCGGCAGGAGATGCAAACTATCTGTCAATGCTGGACGCCGCTGATGCTTACATCGCCCGCAATGGTCTCGACCTTCCGGAGGAACCTGAAGCCCGTATCATCGATTCTGATCCAGACTGCATGACAAACCCCCTTCTTCATTTAGATTTGAAAGAGGCTGGTGTGACTTCGATCATTTGGGCAACAGGCTTTGCTCGCGATTACAGTTGGTTGAAGGTCGATGCGTTCGACGAGCACGGCACGCCAAAACATCAGCGTGGCGTGTCGGTTGAACCCGGCGTTTTCTTCCTGGGGCTGCCTTGGCAGTCACGTCGGGGCTCCACCTTCATCTGGGGCGTTTGGCATGACGCAAAGCATCTGGCGGACCATATCTCCACGCAACGCAAGTATCTTGAGTATCACGCATCCGCGCAGCGCCAGACCAAGGTCGCCTAGAGGCGGTTCTTCGGCGCGAAAAAGACAAACGAACGGAAAACCGACGATGGCCCACACCCGTATCCGAAAATTCAATACGTCCGACACCTATCCCGAACAAAATCTGGATAATGATCTGAGTCAGGCCGTCGTCACTCAAGGCGGCAAGACGGTTTACCTGCGTGGACAATGTCCTCAAAATCTCGATGATGCCAAGAATATCGAAAGCCACGATCCGGCCGAGCAAACTCACAAGGTCATGCAAAACATCAAACAGCTTATAGAAGAAGCTGGCGGCGATATAAGCCATCTCGTGAAGGTCGTGGTCTATATTACCGACGTCAGACACCGCGAGGCGGTCTATAGGACGATGGGTGAATATATCAAAGGCGTTCATCCGGTATCGACCGGTCTGGTAGTTCAGGCGCTCGCCCGTCCCGACTGGCTCGTCGAGATCGACGGCACAGCCGTGATCCCGGATTGAGCGCATGACATTTTCTCTCGTAGCCCGTTGCGCTGAAACAGGAATGTTCGGAATCGCGATCTCTTCATCGTCTCCTGCCGTGGCTGCACGATGCGCCTATACACGCGCAGGGGTCGGTGCTGTTGCCAGCCAAAACATTACCGATCCGTCACTCGGCCCCTATACCCTCGACCTAATGCAAGGCGGCATGTTTGCGGCAGAGGCCATCGCAGAGGTAAAGGCAAAAGGATCGTTCGTTGAATACCGACAAGTGCTGGCGATCGATACAAAAGGAACGACGGCAATTCATTCAGGGCCGAACTCCCTTGGTATCTGGACACAGGCTGAGGGGGAGGATGTCGCCTCGGGCGGCAATCTGCTCGCTGACGAAGGCGTCCCGCAGGCTATTGTCGAGGGCTTCCAGTCCGCGAACGGGCATATTGGCGACCGACTCATCGCGGCGATGCGGTCAGGTCTAGAGGCGGGGGGCGAAGCAGGCCCGGTCCATTCTGCCGGGATGCAAATTTGCGACAAGATGAACTGGCCCGTCGCCGACCTGCGCTGCGACTGGACCGAGGAATGTCCGATCGAAGCAATCGCAACCGCTTGGACCGTCTACAAGCCCCAGCTTGATGCGTATGTTCAGCGCGCTCTCGATCCGCGCGAAGCGCCATCTTACGGCGTACCGGGCGACGAATAGGAGATATCAACATGTTAGATCTAAGCTTTCAGGAATGGAAGAAAGCCGCCGCCGAATTATCGTTTCGGCATCAGGTATTTATAGACGGCAAGTTTGTCGATTCCGCGTCTGGCAGGACTTTCGCGTCGATCAACCCGGCAACGGGTGCGGTTCTGGCTGACATAGCCGAAGGTGATGCGGAAGACGTCGATCGTGCTGTCGCAGCGGCACGCGCCTCGTTCGAAGGCGGCGCGTGGTCGCGCATGGCGCCGATGGACCGCAAGGCGATTCTGCTAAAGCTTGCCGAACTGATCCGCGAGAACCTGACCGAAATGGCGCTGCTCGACAGCCTCGATATGGGTAAGTTGGTTCAGGATGCAGTCACCGTCGACGCACCCGGCTCGGCGATGTTCTTTCAATGGTATGCCGAGGCCATCGACAAGATCTACGACGAGGTTGCGCCGACCGGACCCGGTGATCTGGCACTCATCACACGCGAGCCATTGGGCGTCGTCGGTGCGGTGGTGCCGTGGAACTTTCCACTCGATATGGCGACGTGGAAATGCGCAGCGGCGCTCTCCGCGGGCAACTCGATGGTTCTCAAGCCAGCAGAGCAATCGCCCCTTTCCGCGCTGCGTCTTGCTGAACTTGCCTCCGAGGCAGGTTTACCGGACGGCGTGCTCAATGTGGTGCCAGGTTATGGTCACACGGCGGGTAAGGCCCTCGGCCTGCACATGGATGTCGATTGCATCGCCTTCACCGGATCAACGCCGGTCGGCAAATTGTTTCAGCAGTATGCCGGGCAATCAAACATGAAACAGGTTTGGCTGGAGACCGGCGGCAAGAGCCCCAACCTCGTCTTTGCGGATTACGCCGATCTTGATGCGGCGGCCGATATGGCTGCATTCGGCATATTCTTCAATCAGGGAGAAGTGTGCTCGGCAAACTCACGTCTTCTCGTCGAACGCAGTATTCAAGACGAATTGGTCGAAAAGATCGCTGATCGTGCCCGCGCCACGCAACCGGGTGATCCGCTTGATCCGACCTCCAAACTGGGAGCGATGGTCGATGAGAAGCAAACCGAACAGGTGATGAAGTATGTGGGCATCGGCAGTGGTGAGGCCGACTTGGTGGTCGGCGGCGAACGTGTGACCATCGACGGCAAGGGCTGTTTCGTGCAGCCCACCATCTTCAACAATGTGACGCGGGACATGACCATTGCACGTGAAGAAATCTTCGGACCAGTTCTGGCCGTGGTGCCATTTGATACGGAGGAGGAAGCCGTCGAGATCGCCAATGATTCCGTCTACGGGCTTGCTGCGTCGGTTTGGACGGAAGGGTTGTCGCGGGCACATCGGGTGGCGGGCAAGCTCAAGGCCGGAACTGTGTCTGTGAATACCGTCGATGCCCTCAGTCCGATGACACCATTTGGGGGTTTCAAGCAATCCGGATTTGGGCGGGATCTGTCGCTACACTCATTTGACAAGTACACCGCGCTTAAAACGACTTGGATCAAGTACAAGACGACTTGATCTTAAGCCGGTTTGGCGCGAAGCAGGGGTATGCCTCTGAGTTTCACGCTTCGTCAGTTGGAATATTTTGTCGCCGTCGGTGATACCGGCAGCATCGTTGCGGCATCGGATCAGGTGAACGTGTCGTCCCCGTCCATTTCCGCGGCGATTTCACAGCTCGAAGCCGAGTTCGGGGTTCAGCTCTTTGTGCGCCAACATGCACAGGGGTTGTTTCTCACACCCGGCGGCCGCCGCATTTTCAACGAAGCGAAACGCCTTCTCGACAGCGCAGCATCGCTCAACGATCTGGCTGGAGACATTATCGAGAAGGCGCGCGGGCCGATCACCGTTGGTTGCCTCATTACCGTTGCTCCGCTCCTCAGCGCCTCAATCCGCCGAACGTTTGTCGTTGAATGTCCCGACGCTGATGTGACGCTGCGAGAGGCGCATCAAGCGGAATTGTTGAACATGCTGAGACGGGCCGAAGTCGATGTGGCAATCACATATGACCTTGAAATCCCGAAAGATATTCACTTCGACGGGCTGATTGAGCTTCCTCCTTACGTCATGGTTCGCGCGCGCCATCCCTTGGCGAAGAAGGCTTCTGTTTCGCTTGATGATCTGGAAGACGAGCCGATGATTCTTCTCGACCTGCCATTTAGCCGGGAGTATTTTCTATCGATGTTCCATAGCCGCGGGTTGCGCCCCAATATTGTCGATCGAACGTCGGAACTTTCGGTGTGCCGGAGCCTTGTGGCGAACGGCTTCGGATATGGATTGATCAACGTCCGAACGAAAACCAACACCGCTCCCGATGGTGAAAAACTTGCGTTTCTCAAACTGGAGGGCAGCCACCGTCCAATGGTTCTCGGAGTCGCCAGAAAGAGTGGCGAAAACCCATCCCGGATCGTGACAGCGTTCGAGGATCACGTTCGCTCGCGCGTCAAGTCCGATACGTTGCCGGGCATGATGTAAAGAGGTTAGAGGCCCGCCTCTAGCCTGTCCACAAGACGCACGAGCATCGCATCGCATAGCGACAATTGCTCGAGGGAGACGAACTCGTCGGGCTTGTGACCTTGCGCCATCGACCCTGGGCCGCAGACCACTGTCGGGATTCCCAGCTGACTTGAGAAGAGACCACCCTCGGTCCCAAAAGCGACTTTGATCGTCCCGTTGGCCCCGGTCAACGATTTGACGAATGCGACGACTTCCGCACCCTCCGGGGTATTGAGTCCGGGATACGCATTGAAGACCTCGATATCAATGGCGGCCTCAGGCGCAGTTTTCCGTGCATCCGCTGATATACGTGTGGCCGCGCTCTTGATTTCGTTCAGAATTTCCGTGGGATCATCCTGAGCGATATTTCTGATCTCGAAGTCAAGCTGACAGTGATTGGGCACGATATTCAGCGCGACGCCGCCCGCAATTTTTCCGACGTGCAACGTGGTGTAGGGAACGTCGTAATCGTCATCAAGGCTATCGCCCGACGCGATCCGTTCTTGTATTCGCCGAATCTCGCCTACCAGGCCGGTTGCCAGATGAATTGCGTTCAGGGCGAAGGGCGCGAGGGCGGAATGACCCTCGCGCCCCCGGCAAATCGCGCGCAGTCCAGTCTTTCCCTTGTGACCTGTAGCCACGGCCAAAGAGGTCGGTTCTCCGACGATGCAGAGGGCGGGGCGAAACGGAGCCGCTTGGAGCATGTCGATCAGCGACCGGACACCGATACATCCGATCTCTTCGTCGTAGGACAGCGCAAGATGCAACGGCGTTCGGAGGGAGCGCGACGAACCGTGCAGCGCTGCCACAATGGCACAGGCAAGAAATCCTTTCATATCCGCTGCGCCACGTCCAAAGACAGCGTCGCCGCGTGTCGTCATCTGGAACGGCGGCACCGTCCATTCCTGTCCCTCGACCGGGACGACGTCGGTGTGACCCGACAGAAGAATGCCGGGCAGGTCTGCGGGGCCGAGCGTCGCGTAGAGGTTCGCTTTCTTGCCGCTCTCGTGATGGATGAGATCGACCGTCGCGCCTGCGGACGACAGCAGGTCACGGACGAAGTGAATCAGATCGAGATTCGATTGCGGACTGACCGTCTCGAACGAAATCAGGCGGCCCAGAATATCAAGTGTTCTCATCGGCAGATCCATCTCTTCGTCTTGTTGTAGCCAAACCTAGCGAACTACGGGGCTTTCACAATTCTAGCCTGAAAACGCGTTGATTAGGCAAAAACTAACTGACACTTCCGCAGAGGATGCTTCCGTTTGCGTCATAAATTCTCCAGCATCCTGAGATCATGCCCCGCTGTGTTTTGGCGGGCTGCTTCTGGGGGATGATTCGAATGGTGCGAGACAGCCGATACGACATCTTGTTCGACCCCATGAAGATTGGGCCGGTCACGGCAAAGAATCGTTTCTATCAGGTGCCGCATTGCAATGGCGGCGGCTATCGCGATCCGTCCGCTGCCGCCGAAATGCGCGGGATCAAGGCTCAGGGTGGCTGGGGCGTGATCTTCACCGAGCAATGCGAGATGCACCACAGCTCCGAGATCACACCTTTCATCGAACTGCGCCTCTGGGATGACAAAGACATACCGCAGATCGCCCGGATGTCAGAGAAGATGAAGGAGCAGGGAGCGCTGGCCGGAATTCAGTTGGCGTATTCTGGTATCAATGGCCCCAACCTCTATACGAAAGAAGTCCCTCTCGCGCCGTCTGCCCTGCCGATCCGCACATTCACGAACGATCCGGTCAACGCGAGAGCAATGGACAAGCAGGACATCACAGACCTGCGTCGTTGGTTTGTGAATGCAGCGAAACGTTCAAAAACGGCTGGCTTCGATCTGATCTGCCTCTACGGCGCGCATGGTTTCGGGATTTTTCAGCACTTTCTCTCAAAGGCCACGAACCACCGTACCGACGAATACGGTGGCAGTCTGGAGAACCGTGCTCGGTTCGTGCGCGAAGTCATCGCCGATCTACGCGATGAGGTCGGCGATACAATGGGTCTAACACTGCGCCTGTCGCTGGATGAGATGATTGGTGAGCTTGGCTTTGCCAATTCCGAAGTGCGCGACTTTATCGAAATGCACAAGGACCTGCCCGACCTCTGGGATCTCGCACACGGCGCATGGGAAGACTGTTCCGGCCCGTCACGTTTCAAGGAAGAGGCGGCACAGCAAGACCTCGTCACGGGAATCAAAGCATTGACTTCTCGGCCTGTCGTCGGTGTCGGCCGGTTCACCAGCCCCGATGTCATGGTCAAGCAAATCAAGTCGGGCATCCTCGATTTCATCGGCTGCGCGCGCCCGTCGATCGCTGATCCGTTTCTTCCGAAGAAAGTCGAAGAGGGCCGCATCGACGATATCCGCGAATGCATCGGCTGCAACATCTGCATCACTGGCGACATGACCATGTCAATCAGCCGCTGCACCCAAAACCCCACTTTCATGGAAGAGTGGCGGAAGGGATGGCATCCCGAACGCATGAATGAAAAAGGCGCGAGTTCGAAAGTGCTGGTCGTCGGCTCCGGTCCCGCCGGACTCGAGGCCGCGTGTGCTTGCGCCGAGCGCGGATACGACGTTGCTTTGGCGGAAGCGGGCGCGGAGTTGGGCGGTCGCGTTGCGCGCGAGCGATTGTTACCGGGGCTATCGGCATGGGGCCGCGTGGCGGACTACCGCACTTACCAGTTATCTCAGAAAGCCAGTGTTGAAACCTATTTTGATAGCGCCCTCAGTGCGGAAGAAATTCTTGAGTTCGGCTTCGAGAATGTCGCCATCGCGACCGGTTCGACATGGCGCCGCGACGGCGTTTCGCGCCAGCATGTTGTGCCGATGCCGATCGACGATGCGATGCCGATCTTCACGCCCGACGATCTGATGGCCGGAAAGATGCCCACTGGGAAGGTCGTGCTTTTCGACGACGACCACTATTACATGGGCGGTGTTCTGGCAGAGTTACTTACACAAAACGGAGCAAACGTCACGCTGGTCACACCATCGGCCTACGTGTCCGACTGGACGGTGAACACGCTGGAGCAGGCGACAATTCACAAGCGACTGGCTGAGATGGGCGTCACAATCGAGCTCAATCGAGGTGTCACTGAAGTGACGGGAGACGGCGTCGTGACGAACTGCATCTATACTGATCAGACGCGTTCTATCGACGCCGAGGCCGTTGTGATGGTCGCCTCACGGATCGGGAACGATGACGTCTATAATGCGCTGAAAGCACGCGAAGCCGATTGGGTCGATGCCGGGATAAATTCGGTTCGCCTGATCGGCGATGCCAATGCGCCCGGTCCGATTGCCTGGGCAACCTATGCGGGACACCGCTTTGCCCGAGAACTCGATGGCGCGGAGATCGGAGACGCGTTGCCCTTCCGCCGCGAGATCACTGAACTGGCGGCTTCGATATGACGGAGTCCAACGCGCCTGCGGTGTCCATCCGGGACGCCAAGAAAAACTATGGCAGTTTCACCGCATTGCATCGCGTGACCTTCGATATTGCCGACAACGAGTTCTTCACCCTGCTCGGGCCGTCGGGGTGTGGGAAGACGACGTTGCTGCGCATGATCGCCGGTTTCGAGGATACAACCGAAGGCGCGATCTATCTTTATGGCGACGAGATCGAGAATCTCCCACCCGACAAACGTCCGGTCAACACGGTTTTCCAGAACTACGCGCTCTTTCCGCATATGAACGTGTCGGAAAATATTGGCTTTGGCCTGAAGATGCTCGGCTGGTCGAAAGCGGAGGCCAAGGCCCGCGTCGAAGAAATGGTTCGACTCGTCAAGCTTGAGGCCTTTGCAGAGCGCAAACCGAGCCAGATGTCCGGCGGGCAACAACAACGTGTCGCACTCGCCCGCGCGATGGCCCCGCGCCCCAAAGTTCTGTTGCTTGATGAACCGCTCTCTGCCCTAGATTTGAAACTCCGTCAGGAGATGCGGGCCGAGCTGAAACAACTTCAGCAGGACACAGGGATCACTTTCATCTTCGTGACCCACGATCAAGAAGAAGCCCTCACCATGTCCGACCGGATCGCGGTTATGTCGGCGGGCGAAGTTCAGCAGATTGGCACGCCGTCGGAGATCTACGAGTATCCGGCCAATCGTTTCGTTGCCGACTTTATCGGTGAGACGAACCTGCTCAAAGCGACTGTCACCGAAGCTAACAGAAAGGCTGTGATCTGCCAACTCGCCGACGGCGAGAAGCTGCATGCCTCTGCGAACCGCGAAGCGAGCGTTGGCTCGGAGGGTTTTCTCTCCGTGCGCCCGGAGCGTTTGATCATTCACCGCGAACCCCAAGAGACGGAAACCTTATCCGGCACGCTTGGGCCTACAATCTACCTCGGCACCGACACCCAACACCAAGTGAACCTCGGGGGTGAACTGCGCCTCAATGTCAGGATGCAGAACACGTTTACTCAGAACAACCCACTTGCAGAGGGAGACCGCGTATTTGTCAGTGTTGCTGACCGGGCCGCGCGGTTCCTGGTGGACTAATGGCGGCAGGAGTAGGCGGCGGAAAAACAGTGTCGAGCACCTACGCCCCGGTGCGCTTCTGGTTGCTGATGCCCTCGTGGCTCATCATCGGCTTCTTCATGCTGTTGCCAGTGTTGTTGATGTTGATCTACTCGTTCCTGACCAAGGAGTTTCGAGGCGGCGTTGAGTGGGAGTTCTCGGGCGCGGCCTATGACCAGTTCATGTTTGATCGTGGGCTATTCGGGGACGAACCACCGAAGATCGAGTGGACCTACATCAACATCTTCGCCCGCTCGATTGTTCAGGCACTGGTCGCGACGTTATTCTGCCTTCTCATCGGATTTCCGACAGCCTATTTCATTGCGACACGCCCACCCGAGAGCCGGTCAATTTGGCTGTTTCTGGTGACGATTCCCTATTGGGTCAATCTGCTGATCCGCACCGTCTCGATGAAGTTTCTGATCCGCGATACCGGACCGCTCAATCAGGCTTTGCTCGATATCGGCCTAATCGACACGCCCTTCCAGATCATCAACACCAATCTCGCGGTTCAACTTGGGTTGTTTTATTCGTACCTGCCCTTCATGGTCTTGCCGATCTACGCTTCGATCGAGCGGTATAACTTTGCGCTTTCGGAAGCGGCGGCCGATCTTTACGCGAGTCGTTGGACGATCTTGCGCGGCGTTCTGCTGCCCGTCGTCAAGCCGGGTATAATCGCAGGCTGCATTCTCGTCTTTGTGCCGAGCCTCGGTGCGTTTCTCGCGCCCGACCTGCTGGGCGGTGCGAAGACGTTCATGATCGGATCACTGATTGAAGAACAGTTCAAAGGCAATGCAGGCAACTGGCCCTTTGGTGCCGCCGCGTCGATGATCCTGTTGTCGATGGTGTTGATCGTCCTGATTTTCTATGCGCGGGCCTCGGCTCGCGAGCAGGTGTAGCGATGCGGCGCGCGTTCGATATCAAGCATTATAGCGGCTTTCTGCCCGTTACGATCCTGTGTCTGGTGATTCTCTACGCACCTTTGGTCGTCGTCGCGATCTACTCTTTTAACGACAGCAACTCGATCACCAACTGGGGCGGCCTCTCGCTGCGCTGGTACGAAGACGTCTTCGTGGGGACAGAGTCCGCGAAGTTCAAAACGGCGGCGTGGAACTCGCTCACCATCGCATTGATGGCGGGCAGTGCGGCCACGGTCATCGCAACCTCGGCGGCCATCGGAATGGTGCGGGGCGGCGCTTTCAGAGGTAAGTCAGTCAGCTTCGCGATGATCTCCATGCCGATCATGGTTCCAGAGATTGTGACCGCTGTGGCAACGCTGATCTTCTTCTCGATGATCGGATTCACCCTTGGCTACACGTCGATCCTCGTGGCGCACATTGTGTTCTGCATCCCGTTCGCATATCTGCCGATCTCCGCACGTCTGCAAGGCATCGAAGCCAGCTTCGAGGAAGCGGCACAGGACCTTTACGCCAGCCGGTGGATGGCGTTTCGCCACGTCCTCATGCCAATCATGGCACCGGGAATGCTCTCCGGATTCCTGCTGGCTTTCATCATTTCGCTCGACGATTTCATTATCACGAACTTCGTCAAGGGAGCAGGCGTCGAGACCTTGCCCACGGCGATCTTCGGGTCGGTGAAACAGGGCATCAAACCCAACATCATGGCGCTCAGTACATTGATGCTACTTTTTTCGATATTTCTTGTCACCTTGTCGTACCTTATCGGTCGCTCAGGTGATGCAACCAAGAAGACGACTTAACACAGGGAGATACTGATAATGAAGTTCACCAAACTCATAGGAACCGCCGCACTGGCGCTGGCAATGACTGCTGGAGGCGCACAAGCTGAAGGCAAGCTGTCGATTTATCATTGGTTCGAATACATCCCGCAGGAAGTGCTCGACAAGTTCTCGAAAGAGCATGACGTCGAGGTCACGATGGACACCTACGACAGTAACGAGGCAATGCTCGCTGCGTTGAAAGCTGGCAAGCTCGGCTCATACGATGTTGCCGTCCCCGGCGATTACATGGTCAAGATCATGGCGGGCGAGGGGATGCTGGACGAGATCAAGGAAGGCGAACTTTCGAACTTCGGTAACATTCAGCCAGACTGGGTCAATGTCGACTTTGACGAAGGCCGCAAGCACTCCATTCCTTATCAGTGGGGTTCAACCAGCTTTTCGGTGAACCGCGATGTCTTCGAGGGCGACATCAACACGACCGACATTCTCTTTAATCCACCAAAGGAACTGGCTGGCAAGATCAACGTGCTGGACAGCCAGGGTGAAGTGCTGGCGCTCGCGTCTATTCATCTGGGCATTCCGCAGTGTTCGACGGACCGAGACCAACTCAAGCAACTTGATACGCTACTGCAGGAGGCCAAAGGCCACTGGGCCTCTTTCGGGTCGGATATCGCCAAGGACGTTTTGGTCTCGGGTGACGCCGCTGCAGGGATGATCTATAATGGATTTTCCGCCAAGGCCCGCGAAGAAGGCGCGAACGTCGAGTACGCGTATCCCAAGCAAGGTTTCATCGTCTGGATGGATAACGTCGTTCTGCTTAATGATGCGCCGAACCGCAAGAATGCGCTTCTATTCATGGACTTCCTTCTTGAGCCGGAAAACATCGCGATGATCACGAACTTCGTCCAGTATTCCGCTGGCGTCGAAGGTGTGAGCGAGTACCTCGATGAAAAGCTCGCCAAGATGCCCGAAGCGAACCCGCCAGCGGACGCACCCGCCGGGTCGTTTATTGCGGTTTGTGATGAGAAGACTCAAAAGATCTACGATCAAATCTGGACGCGCCTACGCAAGTAGGACGGGTCGACTATGTGTCGTTCGGTGGCGCGGGTGCCTTCATCGTCCGCGCCGCGTTCTATTGCAGATCAATGCGTATCCGAAATGGCCACAAGCTGCGCTACCGATTGTGACGCTAAATCTTTACTGCGGCACACGATCTGGAGTTGCATTTTTTTGGAGAACTGTCCGCTTTGCGCTCACAGCGTCATAGCGTTTCGCAACTGCGAAGCTGTTTCTTCAATGCGATTGCTCTTCAGAATGGTGACTGGAGCACCACCCATCGCGACCGTTGCCGGAACAAATCTCGATGTCGGCAAAGGGCCGTACCTTGCCTGTTATGTTGAAAGCGCCGCAGCCGCTGATTGAGCATCTTCACCATTCGCCGACGCAATCGGGGCTCGAGGCGTGCGATGTGTTGCGGTGAATACAAGACGGTTCCTTGAGCTGGCGCTTTGAAAGTATCCTCATCACGATGTTCTCCTTAATAAGAGAGCATCGCGATGCCCACGACTACGACAAGCCTCCGAGTCACGGCGAGCATATTACGGAGATATCAGTTTAGCGATGTGCGATTGCGTTCACCGTCGCTGACGGATACTGTCGGGAGAC
>CAZJWF010000088.1:0-13115 GCA_964549375.1 uncultured Neomegalonema sp. | reverse complement strand
CATCGGCAAGGCTTCGATGGCGGCGGTTCGACCGGTGCGACCGAACAGATCGCCAAGGAATAGGATTTTCATGAACAGACCTTGGCGGGGGAAAGAAGCAGGGGCAAGGGATTTATGATCCGGTGGAAATGGGGATGTTCGCGTGAGGATTTTGCACGCAACTCTCTAATTTTTCCGAGGTCTCCGCAGCCTCAGAGTCGGTTAACTTCAGGCGTCGCCGCGCAGCGGTTCAGCGTATTGCAATGTCAGATCCCACGGGAAGTAAATCCACGTATCTTGACTCACCTCGGTGATAAAAGTCTGAACCAGCGGACGGCCCTTGGGCTTGGCGTAGACAGTGGCAAAATGCGCTGCGGGATACAGCTTTCGAACCGCATCGAGCGTTTTGCCGCTGTCTACCAGATCGTCGACAATCAACACACCTTCACCATTGCCGACGATTTCAGGGTCGGGCGACTTCAGGACTTGCGCCGTGTTAGCTTGGTTCTGATGCGCGTATGATTTCACGCTGATGGTATCGACGACCCGAATGTTCAACTCGCGCGCGACAATGCAACCGGGAACCATTCCGCCGCGTGTGATCGCAACAACAGCTTTCCAAGCACCTTCCTCGCCGGGGCCTTGTCCGTCGAGACGCCACGCAAGGGCGCGGGCGTCTCTATGCATTTGGTCCCATGAAACATGGAAGGCTTTTTCAGCCGTGGGGCTCACTTGATCGACACGAGTTCAACATCAAAGATCAAAGTCGCATTCGGTGGGATCACGCCGCCCGCACCGCGGGCACCATAGCCGAGGTCTGAGGGGATCGTGAATTCATACCGCGCGCCTTCTTTCATAAGCTGCACACCTTCGGTCCAGCCCGGAATGACACCGTTCAGCGGAAATTCGATGGTTTGGCCCCGATCGCGAGAGCTGTCGAACTTGGTGCCATCAACCAAAGTGCCGGTATAGTGAACCTCCACGGTGTCGGATGCGGCGGGCTGACGGCCCGTGCCTTCTTCCAGCACTTTATACTGCAAGCCGCTGTTTGTGACGGTCACACCGTCTTTTCGCGCATTTTCAATCAGGTAATCCACATTCGGCTCCGCATTCAGTGTCAAAGGTGCGGCAAGGCCGCAAACAAGCGTCAGGCTTGCGATGGTTTTGGTCAGGCGCATGGTTGCGCTCCTTTAGTTAGGGGGCTCCACCTCGCGCGCGACCATACTCATGCGCGCCATCTTCGCAAGTTTAAGGTAAATGAGAGCTGGGCTACGGCCCAACCGCCTCTACCTCCCGCCGGGCATCCGGGGGAGGTGATAGTAAGCGCAGCGCGTCGATGTTGTGCTTATCGGGTGGCCGCTCAATGCGGTTTGGGACCTGCCGCCAGCGTGAAAGAGGTGCTGTCACACATAAATGGACGTGGGGCGGCTCTTTGTCAGGCGTTCGCCGCATCTGTTTCGCGATCCGGCGCAGCACGCGCAGGGCATGGCGCGGCAAATTCAATAGCGCCGCACGCAAGGCGCGTAACCGCTGACGACAGTCGGGCAGGGCAACGCTGACGTCGTCAAAATCCCATTCAGGGAGACGCGACAGCGTGATCTGACTGCGAGTCACTCCCAACCCACAGGAATCCACCATCAGACAGGCTTGCGTAATCAGCAAATACCGGGTGGCCGCCTCGGACCGCGAGAGTACTGATCCGACAAATCCGAACGTCCAGTCCGAAAACCGACGTGAAACCGGACCCACAGCCAGAACCTCAACCAGCAAAAACAGCCCCGTCACAATACGGAGCAGCCTAAGCCGCTGAGTTTCTAAGGTCTGTTCAATGTCCACGCGGTCATTTGTCTTTCGTTTGATTCGGTGATGGAAATAAGAACTAAAAGGGAACAATTGTCAAGCGCGAATTGGCCTTTGCGAATTCGATTATTGGTGAAACGAGCACCCCCACGCTTCATGACACTTTCGGTAAAGGAGGTCATTACCGGATTCATTCCGGCAAAAAAACCTCGACCCACCCAGGCCGACAAGCACGGTCTCGCAAGAAACGCCGTGACGGTTTCAATCTTCGCTCACCTTTGGGCATGGAACAGCAACTAAGCAGATATTCGAAAGTGCCATGCCGCAATCCTCGCGTCACCACGTCGGCGGGCATACCCGGATGATCGTTAACCAACGTCTGCGTCGCCGCGCTGTACAAATCGGGGATTTGTGCTTAGACGCAGGGCAGGGCGTGTTGCCCCTTCTCCGAAAGTGATCCTATGACTGATTTCGAAGGCGTCGCCCCGCCGCTGCAAAAGGCGTTGGCGGGACGCGGTTACGATACCTTGACGCAAGTGCAGATGGCTGTGCTTGCGCCGGAACTGGTGGACGCGGACCTGTTGGTCAGCGCCCAGACGGGATCAGGCAAAACGGTAGCTTTCGGATTGGCGATTGCGCCAACGCTGCTAGAGGGCGAGGAGCGCCTGCCCTTCGCGACGCCGCCACTCGCTCTCGCGATTGCGCCGACGCGCGAATTGGCGATGCAGGTAAAGGGCGAGCTGGAATGGCTCTATCGCGAGACGGGCGCGCAAATCGCCTCTTGTGTCGGTGGCATGGATCCGCGCGCCGAACGGCGGGCTTTGCAACGCGGCGCTCATATCGTTGTCGGTACACCGGGTCGTTTGCGGGATCATATTGAGCGTGGCGTTTTAGAGCTTGGCGGCTTACGCGCCACGGTCCTTGATGAAGCTGATGAGATGCTCGATCTCGGCTTTCGTGAAGACCTCGAATTCATTCTCGGAGAAGCGCCAGAGGATCGGCGTAGTTTGATGTTTTCTGCAACGGTTCCGCGCGGCATCGCGAATCTTGCGAAAAAATTCCAGCGCGACGCTGTTCGGGTTTCGACCACGGCGGAAAAATCTCAGCACGTTGATATTGAGTATCGGGCCTTACACGTCGCCTCGACAGATCGCGACAAAGCAATCGTAAACCTGCTGCGCTATTACGAACCGAAGAATGCGCTCGTTTTCTGTGCGACACGGGCAACCGTCAATCACATGATGGCGCGGTTTAATAATCGGGGATTTTCGGTCGTCGCGCTGTCGGGCGAATTAAGCCAAAACGAGCGGACCCATGCTTTGCAGGCGATGCGAGACGGGCGCGCGCAAGTCTGTATTGCAACGGATGTCGCCGCGCGCGGGATTGACTTGCCTGACCTTGAACTCGTGATTCACGCCGAGTTGCCCAAGACGGCAGAAACTTTGCTGCACCGTTCCGGGCGCACGGGACGTGCCGGACGCAAAGGCGTCTCAGCTCTGATCGTGCCGGGCAACATGCGGCGCAAGGCCGAACGCCTGTTGCAAACCGCGAAGATCGAGGCCGAGTGGGCCCGCCCCCCCTCCGCCGATGATGTGCTGACCCGTGATGACGAACGCTTGCTGGCCGCACCCTATTTGGCCGATGAGGTCGAGGAAGACGAACGCGAGTTTGCCGCTGCACTCTTGGAAAAATTCGGCGGTGAGAAAATCGCCGCAGCGCTGGTGCGGCAATACCGGGCAGGGCGTTCAGCTCCAGAAGAATTGCGCGAAGCGTTTGAACCTAAGAAAGCCCCGCGTGATCGCACCGACTTTGTTGATGGCGTTTGGGTCTCGCTCTCTGTCGGGCGCAAGCATCAGGCGGAACCGCGCTGGCTGATCCCGATGCTGTGCAAAACCACAAGCCTGACCAGCAAAGAAATCGGTGCGATCCGCGCGCAGTACACCGAGACATTTGTCGAAATTCAGCGGGGTGCTATCGACGGCTTTATGGCGTCACTCGAAAACGGGATGTTGGAAAAAACCGTGACGGTGACACGTTTGGAAGGACAGCCAGACATTGCCGCCTCGCCGCCATCACCGGATGTGCGGAAAAAACCTCACCGAAAGGGTGGCGGGAAACCGAGCGGCTACGATAAAAAAGCGGGCGGCGGGAAAAAAACTTTCAAGAATAAGGCACGCGGCGGCGACGAAAAGCCTTTCGCCGATAAACCGAAAGGCAAGAAACCCGCTAAACCCAAAAAGGCGGTGGGGGGTGAAAAACCGGCCTTTAAAAAATCCGATGGCGATAGCGCGGCAAAATCGCCCAAAAAGAAAAAGCCATTCAAGGCGAAGGGTGGCAGCGGAGCGGACGACGTCATGCGCCGCGCCCCAGCTAAATCCAAAAAGAATAAGAAGGCGAAGAAGGGCGGGTAACGTGACGATTTCGGCGGGCTACAGAATTTCACTGCCGCCTTTGCCACTGTTGGCGCAGCCTGTCTAACCTTCTTTTCGTTGTAAATCAGCGTCTTGACCCGCCTCGGCTGATTCAAGGCAATTTTGCGACACTTTTACTTCCAATTACGTCCTTTGTGGTTTAATCCGGCCCCGTGCCCAGCGTCACAACACGCTGAACCGACTAGAGGTTGGAGAGAAGACCATGACGACTGCGATTGCAGGCGAAAAGCCTGTGGCGCGTCCTGATGACGCGCGTTTTTCACCCGGACCCACGAAAAAGTTCAACGGCTGGAGTCTCGATGCTCTATCTGATGCGACTCTGGGCCGTTCCCACCGCTCGAAACCCGGTAAAGCCAAACTGAACGAAGTTATCGTTCGGTCGAAAGCTGTTCTTGGGATGCCAGATGACTGGCGTCTCGGGATCGTCGCTGGTTCAGATACCGGCGCAGTTGAATGTGCGCTGTGGAACCTTTTTGGCGCGCGACCGGCTGAGTTTCTGGTCTGGGAGAGTTTCGGCAAAGACTGGGCGACCGATGCCGTAAAGGAATTGCAAATCGACGCGAAGGTCACAACCGCGCCTTATGGCGCTTTGCCTGATCTTCAGGCTGTAGATTGGGACCGGGATGTGTGTCTGACATGGAACGGTACGACGTCCGGCGTAAAAATGCCCTCCGGCGATGCGATCCCCGCCGACCGCGAGGGGCTGGTTCTGGCGGATGCGACCTCGGCAGCCTTCGCGATGGATATTCCTTGGGACAAGGTCGATATTGTCACATGGTCTTGGCAGAAAGTGCTGGGCGGTGAAGCCGCACACGGCATGTTGGCCTTGTCACCACGTGCAGTCGCGCGGATGACCGAATACAAACCGACATGGCCCATCCCAAAAATTTACCGAATCCGCAAAGGCGACGGCGTGAACGAAGGCGTCTTTGAGGGCGCAACCCTGAACACGCCGTCTTTGCTGGCAGTTGAAGATTGCCTCGCCGCCCTGAACTGGGCCGAGGAACAAGGCGGCTTGCCTGCGTTAAAGGCGCGTTCCCAGGCGAACCTTGAGGCCGTCGAACAATGGGTCGCAAAGACTGCTTGGGCGGAATTCATGGCCGACCTGCCAGAGACACGCTCTCCAACGGCGATTTGCATCAAAGTTTCCGATCCTGACTTCGATGCGTTGCCGGATGACAAGGCGAAATGGGCCTTCGTCAAAAAGATGACGGCGATGCTCGATGCCGAAGGCGTCGCGCATGACATTGATGGGTACCGCGATGCGCCGCCGTCGATCCGTATCTGGGGCGGGGCGACGGTCGAGGCATCGGATGTCGCGGCGCTGCTGCCTTGGCTCGATTGGGCCTTTTCCATCGTCAAGGCGCAATCGGCACAAGCCGCCTGATCCTTCCGAGACCACGGCCTCGCATCTACTGCGGGGCATTCCTTGAATTTTAGAAGACCTCGATTTTTGTGCGAAAAGCGCCGTCGGGGCAGAGAGTAAATACAATGACCGCACCAAAAGTGCTGATCTCTGATTCCATGTCGTCCAAGGCCGCCGACATCTTCCGCGAGCGCGGCATCGACGTGACTGTGTCTCCGAAAATGTCACCTGAAGAGTTGAAGAGCGTTATCGGCGAGTATCACGGCCTCGCCATTCGCTCGGCAACGAAGGCGACCGCGGATTTACTGGATGCCGCGACGAATTTGAAAGTCATTGGCCGCGCTGGTATCGGCGTCGACAATGTGGATGTGCCTCATGCGACCAAGCAAGGCGTCATCGTAATGAACACGCCTTTCGGCAATGCCATTACGACCGCCGAACATGCGCTTGCGATGATGTTTGCCGTCGCGCGGCAAATCCCGGCGGCATCGGCCTCGACCCATGACGGGAAGTGGGAAAAGTCCAAGTTCATGGGCGCAGAGATTACTGGCAAGACACTCGGCCTGATCGGTGCGGGTAATATCGGCAGCATCGTTGCTGCGCGCGCGCATGGATTGCGGATGCGGGTTATCGCCTTCGATCCGTTTTTGTCAGCAGAGCGCGCCGAACGGCTGGGCATGGAGAAAGTCGAGTTAAACGACCTGCTCGCCCGCGCCGATTTCATTACGATGCACGTTCCAAAGACCAAAGAAACGGCGAACATGCTGGACGCCGAAGCGATTGGCCGCATGAAGAAAGGCGCGTTCTTGATCAACTGTGCCCGTGGCGGTTTGGTTGATGAAGCCGCTTTGCGTGTGGCATTGGACGAGGGCCGCGTTGGCGGGGCTGCCTTTGATGTGTTCGCCGAGGAACCCGCAAAGGAAAATCCTCTCTTTGGGCATCCAAATGTCGTGGTTACGCCTCACCTCGGTGCAGCGACGACCGAGGCGCAGGAAAAGGTTGCTTTGCAGGTAGCTGAACAGATGTCCGACTATTTGCTTGATGGTGCGGTTGCGAATGCCATCAATGCACCGTCCCTCTCGGCAGAGGAGGCCAAGACCCTCGATCCGTATATCACGTTGGTAAAACAGATCGCTTCGTTCGGGGGACAAGTGACCGACGAAGAAATTCAATCGATTGAAATGACGCTAGAGGGCGATGCGAAAAATCTGCCCTATGCCCCACTGCTACAAACGGCTGTACAGGCCGTCCTCGCCCCGCGTCTCAGCAGCATCAACATGATCAATGCGTTGGAGATCGCCAAAGAGCGTGGGATTGAAGTATCGCATACAAAGACCGAAGCGGACAGCGACTATCATACCCGAATTTCTATCGCGCTAAAAACGCCTACGATGACCCGCGATGTGAAGGGCACGCTGATCGCCGGAAAACTGCCACGCATCATCGAGGTGAAGGGCATTGCCGTCGAAAGCGACCTTGAGGGTGATATGCTCTATGTTACCAATCAGGATAAGCCGGGCTTGATCGGCTCCGTCGGAACGATCTTCGCTAAAAAAGGGATCAACATCGCGACCTTCCACTTGGGCCGAACGGCTCCGGGGGGGGATGCGATTGCGTTGGTCAAAGTTGACGCGCCGGTCCCCGAAGAAGTCGTCGCCGAGCTTCGCACGCTCGATTATCTGGATCGGGTGGTCCCGCTCAAGTTTTGAGGATCATGAAATCTTCGGTGGCACGTCGCAGCCTATATGCGAGGTGCTACCGACATGATGTCTGACGATAGGATTAAATGAGATGACTCACGCACTCGTTCTCGTCGGTGACCCTTTGCCAGAAGGCGCAGAGCAAAGCGCCGCAACCGTTCTCTCCGCATTTGACGCCGCGCCAACCGATGGCAAGATCTTGTCCATCGGACGCGCAACGGAATTGTCAGTCGAAGGCGTTGAGGGGCGCGAGAGTACGATCACCGCTGCCATCCGTGAAGCCTTGCCAGAGGTGGATGTCGCCTTGATGCCGCATACCGGCCGCCGTAAAAAACTGTTGTGCGCGGATATGGACGCCACGATTGTTGTCGGCGAGACGATAGATGAACTCGCAAATGCGGTTGGCATTAAGGACGAGGTTGCTGCGATTACCGAACGCGCCATGCGGGGAGAGCTTGACTTCGAACAAGCGCTCGATGCCCGCGTCGCCATGCTTAAGGGGCTAGAGGCGGCTCAGATAGACCGGGTCGCACAATCCTTGACGTATATGCCTGGTGCTGACGCGCTTGTCGCCACCATGCGCCGACATGATGCCGATTGCGTTCTGGTATCCGGTGGCTTTGACCGTGTGACGAGTGTTGTGCGCGATCAGCTTGGCTTTCACATGGATAAGTCAAACCATCTGGAGGTCGGCGTTGATGGAACCTTAACTGGTACGGTCAGAAAGCCGATTGTAGGGGCACAAACCAAACGGGACTTGCTGCTGGAACGGGCGGCAAAATCCGGAATTGATCCACTCGATTGTCTCGCAATTGGGGACGGTGCCAACGACTGTCTCATGGTGAAACGTGCTGGAATGGGTATCGCCTATCAGGCCAAACCCAAGTTGAAGACCGTGACGCAGTTTCACATCGATTTTACTGACCTTCGCACGGCTCTGTATTTTCAAGGCTATTCTGACTCGGTAATATCTTCGAAACCATAAGAGCATTGATTTTTATGTACTTTTTAGGATTCAGGCCTGAAACTTGAAACCGAACCCGTAACTGCACCGGCATCGACGCCGCTGCACTTTTTACGGGAGACGACGATGGGCCTGAAAGATACCCTCAATCGCACGGCAGATTTTCTCAAAAGCTTTGGTGTCGAGCGCAGCGGCGGCGTTGCAATGATGATGGGCCTCACGATGCCGGTCATCTTTCTCGGTGCCGGGGGTGCGGTCGATTATTCGAATGCGATCTCGACAAAGCAAAAAGCACAGAGCGCCATCGACTCGACCGTCCTTGCGCTGACCCGTCGCGACCTTACCACGATTGACGTCCAGGCTGAGGGCCGCGAACTGTTTTCAGCTATCATGCAAGAGCAAGGCATCGCCAACGATATCAACAACGTCAACTTTACACTCAATAACTCGCTCATCTCCGGTTCGGCTGTTGTTGACAGTCAAAACTATTTTCTTGGTCTGATTGGCATGGATACGATGGCCGCGCGCGTCGAAGCGGCAGCAGTTCCTCCGGCAAACCGCCCCATCGAAATTGCGTTGGTTTTGGATACCAGTGGTTCAATGGGCAATGACCTCAACGGATCGCCTCGGATTGAGCGGATGAAAGTTGCCGTTAACGAAATGTTCGATACGCTGGATGATACATTGCCACCCGGCGCTGAGGTTCGCGCTTCGCTTGTGCCGTATTCGACATCCGTCAATATCTCCGATTTCCAAAGTGCAGCCGTGAACAGCTCGGTCGCAGGTCTGCCAAAAGAACCAGAAATTTGGGCGGCTGAACGGTTCGTTGCAGTGAACGGCAACAGTTTTAACCTCAATACCGCCGATCCCGGCGTTTCACCTCTACCGTTTGTCACAGCAAGCGAAATGGGCATGAATGCGACCCCGGCAACCCGCATGGCACCATTGACTGACGATATTGCCGACGTTCGCTCCACTGTTGCAGGCATGAATCCGAGTGGACGTACGGCGGGGCATATCGGTATGGCTTGGGGTCTTTATAGCCTCGCGGAAAGCTGGGGAGGCTTTTGGCCAACGGCACCAGAAGCGAACGGCGATTCAGAAAAGATTATCGTCTTTCTCAGCGACGGCCTTTTTAACACGACCCACAACATTGGCGCCCGCTCGCGGAGTGATGGAGTTACCTCGAAGGCTTATTTCCAAGATGTCTGCAGCTTGGCCCGTGATGAAGATATCACGATCTACACCATCGCACTCGCGCTCGATCCCGCCTCTGAGGCACGCCTGCGACGATGTGTTGGATCGTCCGGCGAAAGTTTCTCAGCGTCAAACGCCGCTGAACTATCTGCTGCTTTCAAGAGCATCGCGAGCCGTGTCGGAACGCACCGCCTGACGAGTTAATTAGCCTACAAAGCCTATCCGAAGGCTTGTGCCTCGCCTTCGGAAGCCTGTGGCGCGCTGTCTCCCTCGGCAGTGCGCCACTCTTTTATGCGAGGCACGGGCTGGACGGATCATTGAATTATTGGCGTGCTGCGTTAGGTTGACGAACCGCAGAGGAGCCGCGTCATGTCGTCATTCGATCCAGAAAAGATCACTGAAATTCACCAACACCTGCACAGCCATTTACCGCCAGAACCGGCTTTGCGGGTCAAAGCAATCGAAAGCCTGTTGGTTGAAAAAGGTTTGGTTGATCCAAAAGCCGTCGACGCATGGATCGAGGCGTATACCGAGGAAATCGGCCCGAAACGTGGGGCGCGGGTGGTGGCGCGGGCGTGGGTAGACGACGATTTTAAAGCGCTATTGATGCGAGACGCTCCGGCGGCTGTCACAGAACTGGGCGTCCAAGGTCAAGCGACAGGGCATCTGCACGCGGTCGAAAACTCCGAGAACGTTCATAACCTCGTCGTCTGTACGTTATGCTCATGCTATCCATTCGGGATATTGGGCATGGCTCCGGCGTGGTACAAGGCGGCTGAATATCGGGCGCGTGCGGTTCGTGACCCGCGCGGCGTCCTCGACGAATTTGGCGTCACTTTGAGCGCGGGCGTTTCCGTCAAAGTCTGGGACTCCACAGCAGAGCTTCGGTACATGGTTGTTCCGCAACGTCCTGCTGGAACCGAAGGTTGGGATGAAGATGCGCTCGCAAAGCTCGTTACCCGCAATTCGATGATCGGCACGGACCGCGATTTGTCGAAAGGGGTGGCGTGATGGATGGCATTCACGACTTTGGCGGTAAACAGGGCTATGGCAAAATTGACCGTTCTCACGAGGACGATCCCTTTCACGGCGACCACGATGCGCGGGCTTACGGTGTCAGCGTTTCCCTGCGCGCGGAAAGACCTTACCCAATTGACTGGTTCCGGCATGTCCGTGAGTTAATTGACCCAGTCGATTATCTGACACGGCCTTATTTTGACTCGTGGCTTCAAACGTCTTTAGCGTTAGCGATTGATGCCGGTGTGTTGGGTATCGACGAAGTGACCAGCGGAAAGCCGTCCGGCGCTCGCCGCACAGACCTTTCTCCGTTGAGTGTTGCTGATGTAAAGAAAATCGTAGTCTCGCCGCCAAACTTTGAACGTGAAAGTGACGCTGCACCGGCCTTTTCCGTTGGCGATCAAGTCAGGACCGCAGCACAAGGCCACAGCGGACATACACGCCTGCCCGCCTATGCCCGCAACGCGGTGGGAATTATTCACGCCTCTTGCGGCGTGCATCCCTTACCGGATGCGGAGGCGGGCGGTCAGGATCATGCCGAACACTTGTATCGGGTAGCGATCCGTGCAGCCGACTTATTTCCCGAAGTTATAAATGACGATGTCATCTACCTTGACCTCTGGGAGTCTTACCTTGCTGCCACATGACGCGCTGGGGCCGCTTGCCCGCCGTGATGGCGATGCCATCTTTGACGAGGCGTGGCAGGCGCAAGCATTGGCGATGGCGGACTGTCTCGTGCGTGCCAATGTTTTTTCGGCGACGGAGTGGGCTGAAGCACTCGGCACTGCCGTTCGCGAACATCCCGACACGACAGAAGGATACTATCACGCAGTCCTGTCGGCGTTAGAGCGTTTACTCGATCAAGGGCCGCTGTCAGCGCAAGAGGTTGAGGCGAGACGAGACGCATGGGCGCGCGCATATGAGGCCACGCCACACGGACACCCGGTCGAGTTGGAGACGAACGAATGAACTATGACGATCAGAACATCTTTGCCAAAATTCTGCGCGGCGAGATCCCGAACGATACGGTTTATGAGGACGATCATGTCTTGGCCTTTCGAGACATCAATCCTCAAGCGCCCACGCATGTATTGGTGATCCCGAAGGGGCCATACGTCTCTTTCGATCATTTCTGCGAAACTGCGACGGATGCCGAGTTGGTCGCTTACATGCGTGCTATTGGCAAAATCGCTCGGCAGGAGGGCGTTGCACCGGCTGCGGGCGGGAATGGATTTCGGTTAATCTCAAACGCTGGCGAAGATGGTGTGCAGGAAGTTCCGCATCTGCACGTCCATCTCGTGGGCGGGCGGCGCACTGGGCGAATGTTGCAACGACCAGAGTAGGCCGCTTTTAAAGCACCTTGCCCGGATTCATGATGCCTTGAGGGTCAAAGATCTGTTTGATGGCTTTCATCAAGCGCATTTTTTCAGGATCAGCGTATTTGGCGAGGCTTTCTCGTTTGTCGGTGCCAATGCCGTGCTCCGCCGAGAACGACCCGCCAATTGATTTGAGGTCGCAATAGACCGCGTCCGCAATCGCTGCTTGACGTTCAGGGCTTGTGGGTTGGCCATTCCCAATCGTGTAGTGCAGATTACCGTCGTTCAAATGACCCATCACCCAAATGCCGAGCGTCGGGTCAATCGCAATTAATCGACTCTCGATGGCGGCGACCGTGTCATCCAATCGGTTGAGCGGCACGGAAATGTCGAACCATTGGCAATGAGCAACGGTGTTATCGACGACGAAGCTTTCTTCTCGAATACGCCAGATATCTTGCCGTTGTTTGTCGCTCGTAGTGATGACGCAATCAATCATGGCGCGCGAAATCGCCTCTCGGCTAAAGAGCGCGTGAAGAGCGTTCTCGGACTCGTCGGTTCGTGCGGCCAACTCAATCAACATGTACACCGGCGCATCGCAAAAGCTCAGCACATGCGCGAGACCAATTTCGGCGGCGACAGTCAAAGCATACTTTTTCCACATGATCTCAGCGTGCAGCACGTCGAAAGATATCGCAGTTTGACATTCGCGTGTGATTGACAAGGCGTCTGCCGCGCTTTCGCAGGCAATCAAAAGGGTTGTCGTCGCGTTGACCATCGGGGTCAGTCGCAGAACTGCGCGCGTGACAATGCCCAGCGTTCCTTCGGCTCCGCAGAATAAATGCTTGAGGTCATAGCCCTCGTTGCACTTGCCGACCTCGCACAGATCGTTGAGCACCTCTCCGCTCGCGAGCACCACTTCCATTCCAAGCAGGCGATTTCGCATCGAGCCATTGCGGAAGGCTTCCATTCCCCCGGCATTTGTCGCGATCATCCCGCCGATTGTGGCTGTGCCTCGCGCACCGAGGTCGATACCAACGCTAAGATCAACTTCATTCGCTGCTTCTTCGGCGGATTGCAGCGTGGTGCCCCCATGAACGACCATCGTTCCAGCTTCAGTATCAATGCTTTTGATTGCCGCTAATCGATGTAAGCCGACAATGAGGCTCGATGCATCTGATACTGCGCCGCCAGACAGACCGGTTAGCCCACCATGCGGGATAATTGGAATGTCATGTTTCGCACATAATACGACGACCCCTACGACTTCACGCGTGTTCGCGGGGTAAACAGCAAGCGCAGCCGCTAAGTTGTCAGAATGAAATCCGTTATTTTTATGCGCTA
>CAZJWF010000087.1:0-13187 GCA_964549375.1 uncultured Neomegalonema sp. | reverse complement strand
CGTTCTGAGGTGGTGGCCTTGATGCTGACACGGGCCGGGTCAAGGTCGCAAATTTCGGCGACACGGGCAATCATCGCCGGAGCGTGTGGGGTGACTTTGGGTTCTTCGCAAATCAGAGTCAGGTCGATGTTCGAAATTGCGTATCCGCGCCCGGTGACGATCTCGACTGCGCGCTGTAAGAAGACGGCGCTATCAGTGCCTTTCCACTGGGGGTCGGATGGCGGAAAGTGGCGGCCAATGTCCCCTTCGGCGACGGCCCCCAGCAACGCATCGGTAATGGTATGCAGTCCGACATCTGCATCAGAGTGACCAGCGAGACCCCGGTCATGCGGGATTTTGATTCCGCATAGAATGACGTGATCCCCCTCGCCAAACGCATGGACGTCATACCCTTGGCCAGTGCGAATATCTGGCTGCGCGAGCAAGCGTTCGGCCATTGTGAAATCCTCCGGGATCGTGAGTTTGAAGTTCATCGGATCACCCTCGACCGAGGCAACCCGACGGCCCGCCGTGATAAGCGCCTCTGCCTCGTCAGACAGCGCCGCGAGACGGCCATCGGCGTGCGCCGCTTCCATGATCGGGAGGAGGGTGCTGAAGCGAAAGCCTTGCGGAGTTTGGGCGCGTCGTATCCCGTCTCTCGCAATCGGTTCGCCGAGGATGCCCGACTCGTCAGCGCGGCGCATGGCATCGACGGCAGGAAGTGTCGGGACGGCCCCGTCTTCGATTTCGAGCGAATTTACGACTCTGGAAATCACCGCCTCAGAGATGAAGGGACGCGCTGCATCGTGGATGAGGACGAGGGAGGGTGTGTATGCACGCAGTGCGAGCAACCCGTTTAGCGTGCTATCCGCGCGGTTCGCTCCGCCGTGAACTGGCGCAAGCAGCTTATTGTCTGGATCAAGGATGCTGTCCCGGATTCCGTCGAATCTGTCCTCGAAATCCTCGTTTATGACCACTAAAACGTGGTCGATGTCCTCATGGTCGATAAAGGGCTGAACCGCGTGCGAAAGTACTGATTTATCAGCTAAAATACGGAATTGTTTGGGAATTTCCCCCGACATGCGCGTGCCGTGTCCCGCCGCCACAATCAGTGCTACCGCCGCCATATTTTCGCAATCCAGTTCTATCATTTAGGCAATGTTATCGTCTTGCACAGAGTTTGTGCAAAAGCTATGGCAGATCAGGATTTGTGCAGGAAACGCGCGATTATGAAACTCGGCCCTCTCGCCATCGGTTCGGAAACGGCCTCTGCTGCGGTTGCGCTCGCACCGATGGCCGGAATAACGGATGCGCCGTTTCGGCGGTTCGCTGCCCGATTTGGTGCGCCTTATGTGGTCTCCGAAATGGTGCAGAGCCGGGAAATGGTGACGGATGGACTGATGTCCAAGACGCGCTCTGCCGTTGAAAATGATGCCACACTCGCCGCTGTTCAGCTCGCGGGATGTGAAGCGGATTGGATGGCAGAAGCAGCACAGCGCGTCGCAGATTCAGGTGCCCGGATCATTGATATCAATATGGGTTGTCCGGCCAAAAAGGTCACGAATGGCTACTCAGGTTCCGCGCTGATGCGCGATCCTGATCATGCTCTGCGGTTAATTGAAGCGACTGTCCGAGCGACTTCGTTGCCTGTGACACTTAAGATGCGCTTAGGCTGGGATGATACCTGTCTGAACGCGGCTGAGATTGCTCAGCGTGCGGAGGCTGCGGGCATTCAGATGTTGTCTATTCACGGGCGGACGCGAGCGCAGTTCTACAAAGGAACCGCAGATTGGAGCGCTGTGCGCTCGGTCGTTGAGGCTGTCTCAATCCCAGTTTTGGTCAATGGCGACATTGGCTCTGCTGACGATGCGCGAAGAGCGATGAAGGCTTCTGGCGCTGCGGGTGTTATGATTGGGCGTGGCAGTTACGGACACCCTTGGATCGTTGGCAACATCGCGCGCGAGTTGCAGGGCCTCCCTTCGGAAGTGCCGCCAACTGGCAATGCGTTAGCCGGATATATTATTGAACAATATGAAGAGACGCTTCGGTGCTATGGATCTGAGGTAGGTGTGAAATGCATGCGAAAGCATCTGAGTTGGTATCTTGCGGGACGGCCAGCGGCGGAAACGGTGAGATCCCGTATCATACGGTCAGTCGATGCGACAACCGTGCTCTCAGAATTGAGGGCGTATGATTGGCCTGATATTGCCGTCCAGCAGGCAGCGGCATGAGTACCGCCATCAATTTCGCAGCGCTATGGAATGCCCTACCGCAACCCGCTATCGCGACAGATTCAGGCGACAAGATTGTCGCGTTTAATGTGGCGGCCGAACAATTTTTTTCGGTAAGCGCGCGCAGTATTTCCGGACACTCAATCGCCGAGTTCGCCCCCGAAGGTTCGCGGCTGGCAACACTGATCGACCAAGCCAGAAGAGATAGTATCTCGCTGTCCGAACGTGACGTGGATGTGCGATGGTTCGACACGGAGGCGCGCTTGGCCGAGGTGCAGGTCAGCCCGATCAATGATGACACGACCGATGCCGCGCTGTTGATCGTGATGCAACAGGGTAGCATCGCTGAGAAAATGAACCGTAGTCTTGCTCATCGCGGTGCCGTGCGGTCGGTCACGGGAATGGCCTCAGCGCTTTCTCATGAGATCAAGAATCCGTTGTCGGCGATCTCTGGAGCGGCTCAACTTTTGCAAATGTCTGTTCCGGACGGAGAAGTCGAACTTTGTGAGTTGATCCAAGAAGAGTCTGGACGGATTCAGCGGCTCGTAGAGCGGATGGAGCATTTTGCAGATTCTCGCCCGCCAGAGCATACACCGGTCAACCTTCATGACGCCTTGCAGCTTACCCGACGTGCCGGGCAAGTCGGCTTTGCTTCATCGGTCAATTTCGTCGAGGAATATGACCCTTCGTTACCGCCAACATCGGGTGATCGGGATCAATTAGCGCAAGCATTTCAGAACCTCGTCAAGAACGCAGCAGAAGCGGTGGGGGAGGGCGGAGTGATCACACTCAAGACAGCTTACCGCCCCGGTGTTCGCCTTGCTGGTATTCATGGAAATAAACGACAAAGCCTGCCCCTCGAAGTCTCCATCACTGATAATGGACCGGGGATCAGAGAAGATTTCGCTCCCTATATTTTCGAACCGTTTGTGACCTCGAAAGCGAGTGGTGCCGGTTTGGGGCTTGCGCTGGTTTCTAAGATCATCGCGGATCATGGCGGGATTATTGAGTGTGATACCGATGCAGGGCGCACGACATTTCGGATGTTGCTGCCAGTGTACCGTGAAGAAGGTACGGCGTCGGAGGTAAGAACATGAGTAGCTCTGGTCTGGTTCTGATCGCTGATGACGACAGCGCAATTCGCACAGTTTTGTCTCAAGCTCTTGCGCGTGCTGGTTTTCAGACCCGATCAACGGGCACATGTTCGACGCTGTATCGCTGGATCGAAGAAGGCGAAGGCGATGCGGTCATTACTGATGTGATGATGCCGGACGGAGATTCGCTCGACATGTTGCCGTCGATGAAACGACGACGACCAAAGCTGCCTTTCATCGTCATGAGCGCACAGAATACCGTGATGACGGCAATCCGCGCGGCGGAGGCAGGCGCATACGAGTACTTACCGAAGCCATTCGACCTGCAAGAACTGATCGCTCATGTCCGAAAGGCAATGTCAGGCGCGAAGGAGGTCGAAGAGGCGGCGGCAGAGCCGCGCGATGAGCCTCAGCCCTTGGTTGGGCGCTCTGCCGCGATGCAAGATGTGTATCGTGTGATGGCTCGTCTGATGAACACCGATTTGACGGTCATGATTTCCGGCGAGTCTGGGACTGGAAAAGAACTGGTCGCGCAAGCGTTGCACGATTTCGGCAAACGCAAATCTGGGCCGTTTATCGCGGTAAATATGGCAGCAATCCCACGCGACCTGATTGAGTCCGAATTGTTTGGACACGAGAAAGGCTCTTTTACCGGGGCGACATCGCGGGCGAGCGGAAAGTTCGAATTGGCGCGCGGTGGAACGCTTTTTCTCGACGAAATCGGCGATATGCCTGCGGATGCCCAAACGCGCCTGCTCCGCGTACTGCAAGAAGGTGAATTTACTGCTGTTGGTGCAGCGGGGGCAAAAAAGACAGATGTACGTATAATCGCCGCGACCCATCAGGACTTGCGAGTTCTGATCCGTGAAGGGTTATTCCGTGAAGATCTGTACTACCGACTCAATGTTGCCCCGATCCGCTTACCACCGGTCAGGGAGCGTTTGGAAGACATCCCTGACCTCGTTAGGGCTTTTCTTCGTGATGCGGCAGCCGACGGGTTGCCTCGGAAAACGATGTCAAAGTCAGCGATGGAAGCACTCAAAGCGTACTCTTGGCCGGGCAACGTGCGGGAGCTGCAAAACTTTGTAAAGCGGCTGGTGGTGCTCTGCCCTGACGACTTAATCGACAAAGAAACCGTCGAGGCAGAAATTGCTTTGCAGGACGCTTCTATTTCAGAAATACTTCAAGAAAATAATGACTTATCTGGTATTTTTGAAGCGCATTTGGCACAATACTTTGCCCGACATGGCGACAGTTTACCACCCCCTGGTCTCTACCAGAGAATATTGCGCGAGATTGAGTTTCCTTTGATTGCACTTTCGCTCGCTGCGACGCGTGGAAACCAGCTTAAAGCTTCGGATATGCTTGGGCTGAACCGCAATACTCTTCGTAAAAAAATCCGTGAGCTTGACATTCCTGTCGAACGCAGGAAAAAGTGATGCTAAATCGCAACAGCAATGTGTTACGGAGGTGCAATTCCCGTAACGATGCGGTGCGGGGCAACACGGAACAGCGATGACTCTGGCTCGATCGGACATTGTAGGAAAGTTCGGCCCCAAGTGGCTTTACGACACAGGTCGGCGTCGGCGGATCATTAGCGTCTTCGCACTTTGCCTGGCTATTGCTGCGCCGCTTTGTGCGATCATGACGTATGCGCTGATGACCGACGAAGGGCCGTTCGCGGATAACGGTGCGGCACTGCGAACGATGCTAATTATCGACTTTGGCCTCGCGCTCGCGCTGATTGGCGTGATCGCGTGGCAGGTCGCCATGTTGGTGCTGGCACGGCGGGCACGTTCGGCGGGGTCTCGGCTGCACCTTCGGATGGTTCGCTTATTTACGATCATCGCCGTTGCTCCGGCTTTGCTTTTGGGATTGTTTGCCGCTGTGACGGTGACATTTAGTCTTGAAGGCTGGCTGAATAAGCGGGTTGCGGGCGTTGTGCAAAACTCTGTGACGATTGCCGAGTCTTACGTTCGAGAGCGGCATCAAGCCATTCGACTGGATGCGAGTGCTATTGCTTCCGAAGTGGTTCGGGCTACACCATTCGGCGTACCTGACTCCGCCACGTTAACGCGCGTTTTGGCTCGCGTCTCGAAAGAGAGAAGGCTTGTTGAGGTTTACGTTTTAAACTCCAGCGGCGAGATCATTGCGAGAGGGCCGAACAGTTACCTCTTCCTTTACACGCCGCCGACAGAGCGCGAGTTCTCGGCGACGCGCCCCGGTGAAGTTTACGTCTTTGAAGATCGCAGCGGCGGCGCGGTTAGGGCGTTGCAACCTTTACCCGGCGTTTTTGACTCGTTTTTGTATCTTGTACGACCGGTGGATGGCGAGGCGCTTCGGGTTCTGGCGGATACCCGCTCTATGGTGAACCAATACCAGCAACTTGAAACGCAGCGCGGCGATATGCAGCTTATTTTCGCGTTGCTTTATATCGGGTTTGCCGTGCTCGTTCTTTCGGCAGCGATTTGGTTTGGCATTTGGTTCGCTGATAGGTTGGCACGTCCCATTGGTCGACTAGCCGGCGCCGCCGATAGAGTCGCGAAGGGGGATCTGAATGCGCGTGTGAATGAGGAAAAGGGCGACGACGAAATCGCCGTCCTGTCGCGTGCGTTTAACCGTATGACGGAACAAGTCCAGCGACAGCGGGAGTCACTGCTCGACGCAAACGTTCAGATGGATCAGCGTCGACGTTTTACCGAGGCTATTCTGTCTGGCGTGACGGCGGGTGTTGTTCGCCTCGATCATTCGGGTGTTGTCAATTTGGCGAATGGCTTCGCGGAAGATTTGCTCGACACAACAGATGGTGCGCTTGAAGGCATTATTCTTCAGGAGGCGTACCCGGCATTTGCACCTATCATTCGGAGTGCCGCTGACAGCCCCGATAATATCGGCGAAGGCCGTGCTGTTGTCGCGCATGAAGACGGCGAAAGCGAATTTTTGGTTCGCGTCGCGTGTCAGGTAAGTTCGGGCGAGATTGAGGGCTACGTTGTCACGCTCGATGATATGACTGATTTAGTATCGGCACAGCGATTGGCGGCATGGGGCGATGTTGCCCGCCGTGTCGCGCATGAAATTCGTAATCCACTCACGCCAATCCAGTTGTCGGCGGAGCGACTGCACCGGAAGTTCGGCCGACAAATCGAAAACGACCGGCCGGTCTTCGATCAATGTACTGAAACAATCGTGCGCCAAGTTGAACAAATTCGGAGAATGGTTGAGGAGTTCTCGAACTTTGCGAGAATGCCTCAGCCCGAATTTGCAAATGAAAACCTGGCTTCGCTGGTAAAAGAGGCGGCAATTTTGCAGATTGCAGCTGCACCACAGGTTAAATTTGACCTGTCAAAACTCAACCCATATCTCATCGTCAAATGTGACCGTGGCCTGATTTCTCAGGCACTGACAAACGTGTTGAAAAATGCGGTCGAGGCCATTGACGCGCGGACGGAGGCACAATTGAATGCCGGAGAGGATGTCTCGCCCGGACAGATCAGTTTGTCACTGGATCGGATCGGAGATCAGGCTCACATTCGTATTGTTGATAATGGCATTGGCCTTCCCAAGAAAGAACGCAAAACGGTTATCGAGCCGTATGTCACGACAAAAAGTCGAGGAACTGGCCTCGGCCTTGCCATCGTCAAACGGATGGTTGAAGAACATGGCGGGTCGTTGACGCTTTCCGATGGCAACGACGGAGCAACGACCGGAACATGTGTCGAGTTGACTCTTGGCGGTGTCGCAAGCGACGAGAAAAACGAACTCCGAGATAACAGCAGACAAGAAGCGGTAGCATGACGCAGAGCATGTCAAATTGTCTCCATCGAGCAAAAACAAAGGGATTTCCTAATGGCTGACATTCTAATCGTCGATGACGAAGAAGATATTCGTGAGCTGATCGCTGAGATCCTGAGTGACGAAGGTCATGACACGCGAACATCTGCCTGTGCGGACTCTACGTTCAAGGAGATCAATGGTCGGCAACCCGATCTGATTATTCTCGACATCTGGTTGCAAGGCAGCAGAAAAGACGGGATTGAAGTTCTAAAAACCGTCAAACGTGACAACCCGGAACTGCCCGTCATCATTATCAGTGGTCATGGGAATGTCGAGCTGGCGGTCGCAGCAATTCAACAGGGCGCCTACGACTTTATTCAAAAGCCGTTCAAGACGGACTTCTTAATGATCACGGTTTGCCGTGCGCTGGAGGCGGCTCGGCTTCGTCGCGAAAACGCTGTCCTTCGTGAAAAAGAAGACGGCGCGGCGGAATTGGTCGGCGAGTCAGCCGCGATGGTGCAATTGCGAGGTATGATTGACCGTATCGCTCCCACGAATAGCCGGGTTATGATCTGTGGTCCGTCTGGATCGGGCAAAGAGGTTGCCGCTCGTTACTTGCACCAAAACTCGAAACGGGCAGATGGTCCATTTGTCGTTGTCAGTGCGGCGACAATGGACCCCGAACATCTGGAAGAAAAACTGTTTGGACGTGAGCGGGAAGGGGGGCTAGCGGTTCCCGGCTTGTTTGAGGCGGCCCACGGCGGAACTCTGTTTTTTGATGAAGTCGCTGACATGCCGAAGGAAACGCAGTCGAAGATATTGCGTGTTCTCATTGATCAAGCCTTCACGCGTGTTGGTGGATCTGACACGGTACGGGTGGATGTGAGAATAGTTAGCGCGACCAGCCGGGACTTGGCAGAAGAGATCGCATCCGGTGCCTTCCGCGAGGACCTTTACCACCGTTTGAATGTCGTGCCCGTTGATGCCCCAACGCTGGGGCAAAGACGTGAGGACATTCGGATGTTAGTCGATCATTTGATTGACCGGCTGAACCAAGAACAAGGGTTGCCGCGTCGCTATGTCAATGAGGATGCAATTGCGGTTCTTCAAGCTTACGAATGGCCGGGGAATGTTAGGCAGCTCAAGAATATCGTTGAGAGAATTATGATCCTTGGCGATGGAACGTCTGAAATTGGCCCGGATGATCTGCCGCCGGAAGTCACGTCAGACCGAGAAGGTTCGGTCATCTCGCCTGCTGGCGAAAATTTCGTTGCGATGCCTTTGCGCGAGGCGAGAGAGGCTTTTGAACGCAATTACCTGATTGCTCAAATTAATCGATTTGGTGGCAACGTCTCGCGGACGGCGTCTTTCGTTGGAATGGAGCGCTCGGCACTTCATCGTAAACTCAAGGCACTCGGCGTCTCGACGGCGAACAGGAATGGTGGGCGTACCGCTTTCGCTCAGAACATCGTTGAAATGTCGTCCTAAGATTTTGACATGAAAGTCATCGTTTGTGGAGCCGGTCAGGTCGGCTTCAACATCGCGCGCCAACTGTCTTCCGAAGGAAATGACGTGGTGCTTGTCGATCAGTCAGAAGAACTGATCCGCAAAGTCACGGATATGCTTGATGTCGGCGGGGTCGTTGGCTTCGCGTCAAGGCCACACGTCCTGCAAGAGGCAGGAGCCGATGATGCCGACATGATCATTGCGGTCACATATTCTGATGAAGTGAATATGATCGCTTGTCAGGTTGCACACTCCGTTTTCGAGATTCCCAGAAAAATCGCGCGTGTGCGAGCGCAATCATACCTCGAACCTCGTTGGCGAGATATGTTCCGCCGCGACCACATGCCGATCGATGTTATCATCTCGCCCGAAATTGAGGTTGCCGACTCGGTCCTGCGCCGCATCAGTGCGCCGGGGGCGTTTGAGTCGACACCGTTTCTTGATGGTCGTGTACGTTTGGTCGGCACGCAACTGAGTGGCGATTGCGTTTTATTGAACACGCCACTGCGCCAACTCACACAGCTTTTTCCCGACATCAGCGCAATGGTGGTCGCGTTTGAACGTCAGGGAAAATTACATATTTCGACGGGCGATGATCAGCTTTACGCCGATGATTTGGTTTTCTTCATTGCCGCGGAAGAAGATGTAGACCGGACTCTCGCGCTGTTCGGGCATGAGGAAAAGATGGCGCGCCGCATTGTGATTGCGGGGGGCGGCAATGTCGGTTTTGCCGTGGCAAGAAAACTCGAAGAGCAAAAATCTGGCGTCAAAGCTAAGTTGATCGAGCTGAATCGGGAGCAAGCCGAGAACGCGGCGGAAGGATTGGAGCGAACGATTGTTCTGAATGGTGATGTCCTCGACTCGGGTATTCTCCAAGAAGCCAATATTGCCGAGGCCGAGGCCATCATCGCCCTGACTGATGATGACAAAACGAACTTGTTGGCGGGGGTACTCGCAAAGGATGCTGGTGCTGGTTCTGCGATGGTACTGGTCAACAATCAAAACCTGATGCGACTGGTTTCCCCATTGGGGATTGACGCGTTTATCAATCCTCGGGCTACGACGGTTTCTTCGATCCTACAGCATGTCAGGCGTGGGCGCATTCGCGCACTGCATAGCGTTCGAGATGGGGCAGGGGAGGTTATCGAGGCTCAAGCTCTTGCAACGTCTCCGTTAGTCGGCAAGTCGCTGGCACAGGCAAATCTTCCAACAGGAATTATGGTCGGAGCTGTTCTGTCCGACGGCAAAATTACGGTGCCCGATGGTCGCCATGTCCTTAAAGATGGCGATAGCGTTGTCATCTTTGCCCTGCGCGATGCTGTGTCTCAGGTAGAGAAGCTGTTCCGCGTTTCCTTTGATTATTTTTAGACATGTCGAGTACAGGCCGCTCAGTCGTTGTCTCGTCTTCAAGTTCGCGTCGAATGCAAGCGTCGCGGATAACCGTTGCCCTCCTGCTAACGTTTGCCTTGGGAATGGCCGTCGTCTGTTGTTACGCGCTGATTGTCGGCGATGAGCGCGCCACATCAACCTTTGCTTACGGAACAATTAGCTGCGTAGCACTTGCCGCCGCCGCAAAAGTCCTGCTGCATGGCCGCTTTGTGGGAATGGAGCGAGGAGGCCTGTTTCTTATCCTCCTGTTTTACTGTCTCGCACCGGCTGTGGCTTCCATCCCTATTTTGAACCTAAAAGGCGTTGACAGCTTTAGCGCTGCTTATTTCGAAATGGCATCTGCATTGACGACGACGGGTGCATCGATTTTTTGGAATGCCGATCTTGTACCTGACGCCGTGATTTTGTGGCGCTCAATGCTGGCCGGATTTGGTGGGTTGGTATGTCTGGTCTCGGCGCTTGCAATTTTGGCCCCCCTATCAATCGGTGGCTTTGAAGTTGATCACATGATTGATCGGCGCGCGCAGACGGTAAACTATGAGTTCCTTTGTGCAAGCGAGGGAGCGCGGACAAAAGATCTGGAAGCGCGGATTGCATGGGCGCTGAAAATCGTGGCTATTCCGTATTTGACGTTTATTTGCCTCTGCACATTTGCAATTTCGGCAGATGGCGTTGCCATTTTCGATGCGTTTTGCCTTGCGCTTGGTAGCGTCTCGACGACAGGCTTCACACCGCAATCAGAAGGGGTTGCAAGTTATCGGTCTCTTTGGGTCGAGATTGTTCTCGTCGCTGCCATGATCCCTGCGGCGATTGGGATTTCCGCCCATGTTGGTAGTATGCGGTCGGGTATAAAAGGCTATCTGCGCGATTCTGAACTTCGTTACATGTTGATGGTCGTCTCTGTGGTGGTCGTGCTTTTGTTCTTTCGTCACTGGATTGGCGCGATCGAGACGCAGTCGACTGACGAAATTCGCGCGGCTCTCTCGGCTCTATGGGGTGCGTTCTTCATGGCTGTCTCGTTTTCTACGACGACGGGGTTTGAGTCGGCAGCGTGGGATGGTGCGACTGCTTGGAGTGGGCTTAAAACTCCCGGCGTTGCGCTGGTCGGTTTAGCCATTGTCGGAGGCGGTGCTGCGTCAACTGCTGGCGGCGTGAAGCTGATTCGCGCTGCTTTGCTTGCTAAGCACAGCTTGGGCGAATTGCGCCGTTTGGCGCGTCCCTCGTCGGTGCAGCCGATCTTTAGTAGAGGCCGCACCGTCACGTTCGACGCTTTGCGGATCGTTTGGGTCTTCGTCATGCTGTATGCGATGACACTGGCGGTTTGCGCGTTAGGCTTAACCGCAACGGGCTTTAAGTTTGTGGATGCGTTCGCTGGGTCGATTGCGGCGATCAGCAATACAGGGCCGCTCTTGCCGCTCATTTCAGGCGAAGAGGGCGCCTATACCAGCCTCGATCCACTTGCACGATTTTTGCTGTGCGGAGCAATGATCGTGGGCCGTATGGAGACGTTGGCCGTTGTCGCACTATTCAGTGTCGCTGCATGGCGGCGATGACGCGCACCGACGGGTCTAAGTCGAAATCTGTCTTTATAAATGGACGGCTTGGGTGTAGTGTCAAAGTCCAATTCATGTTAAGGGAACCTTCCCTGATCGTAAAAGCAACGAATAACAGAAGGCAATCCAATGCCCGCCGATAAACAGAACTTGCAAGATGCGTTTCTTAATAACATCCGTAAAAACAAAGTTTCCGTCACGATTTTTCTTGTGAACGGCGTGAAGCTGCAGGGTGTCGTCACTTGGTTTGATAATTTTTGTGTATTGCTGCGTCGCGACGGGCAATCGCAACTTGTCTACAAGCATGCGATTTCTACCATTATGCCGTCGCAGCCGATTAGCCTCTACGAACCGGAGGATAGCGCGGGATCGTGACGACCCGCGCGCTCGTCGTATACCCCGATATTAGAACAGCCCGACAAGGGCATCGATCGCCGCAAGCTCGGCTTGAAGAAGCTGTCGGCCTCGCGGCAGCGCTTGACCTCAATATTGTTGACGCCCGTATTGAGCCAATTTCGAATATTCGTCCGGCGACGCTGTTTGGTTCGGGTAAACTCGAAGAGATCAAAGGGGTTATTGCCGCTTCAAAAATTGATTTGGTGATCGTTGATGGCACGATCAGCCCGGTGCAACAGCGGAACCTTGAAAAATCCTGGACAGCCAAGGTCTTGGATCGAACCAGCTTGATCTTAGAGATATTTGGGGAGCGCGCTCAGACGCGAGAGGGCGCCCTACAGGTCGAACTTGCCCATCTGACCTATCAAAAGAGCCGCCTTGTCCGTAGTTGGACGCACCTTGAAAGACAGCGTGGCGGCTTAGGATTTGTTGGAGGACCGGGCGAGACCCAGATTGAGGCCGACCGGCGGATGATCGATGAGCGGGTTGAGCGGATTCGGCGTCAACTCGACAAAGTCGTTCGAACGCGCGGCTTGCACCGAAAGAAACGCCAGAAAGCCCCCCACCCTGTCGTTGCGTTCGTTGGGTATACAAATGCTGGAAAATCTACACTATTCAACGCTTTAACCGGCGCGACTGTTGTCGCTGAAGACATGCTGTTTGCGACACTTGATCCAACTATGCGAGCCATTGAGACGGGCTTGGGACGGCGCGTCATTCTATCGGATACGGTCGGGTTCGTCTCTGATCTGCCTACAGCTTTGGTCGCTGCATTTCGCGCGACGCTCGAAGAAGTACTCGAAGCCGATGTGATCGTCCATGTTCGGGATATCTCATCCCCTGAGACTGAGGCACAAGCTAAAGACGTGCGCGAAGTTCTGGAAACCCTCGGACTGTCTGAGCGAGCGGTGGGGCAGGCAATAGAGGTCTACAACAAAATTGACCTCCTTGACGACGAAGCACTGCAATCGCGGCATTACGAAGCGAACCGTCGACCCAACGTCGTGTGCGTTTCGGCGTTGGAAAAAAACGGCGTCTCCGCTGTCTTGGAAACCATCGAAACCGAACTCGCACGAGGTGATCTCAACTTGGATCTTGCGTTACCGTTCAATGCTGGTGACGCCTTGGCGTGGCTCTACGAACAAGGGGCCGTAAACCAGCGACGCGATGGCGATAGCGCGATAGATTTGACCCTAACGTTGTCAAAAGCCGATGCCGACCGCTTCGTCAAACGATTTGGATATAATTTCACATAACAATGATTA
>CAZJWF010000086.1:0-13351 GCA_964549375.1 uncultured Neomegalonema sp. | reverse complement strand
CTAGTTCTTTATTTTTGTTGAAAATATTTCAAGCACAACCTTAAGAATAAGATTGCCGAGTGAGGAATTGAGATGATGGGATTTGGAGCCGCAATTGCTTCGTGCATGCGTAAATTCGTGACATTCTCTGGACGCGCACCGAGGGCAGAGTATTGGTGGTTTATCCTGTTCACGACCATCACAAGCGTAGTTTTCGATATCATTCAGCCAGTCATTGCTGCGATTTTGAGCCTGGTATTTGTATTACCGACCTTGGCGGCAGGTTGGCGTCGGTTGCACGATACTGGCAAATCTGGCTTGTGGAACTTGTCCCCATTGTTGGGACTCATTCCGATTGGCATCGGAGGGGCGGCGGACTTGAAGTTTCTTGTTTACGTCGGTTTTGCCATCTTCGTTGGCCTCATTCTCTATGTTTTGGTCCTGACGCTCACGCGCGGTGATGTCGGCGCGAACAAATATGGCGATGATCCATACGGTCCCGGCTCGCATGACCTTTCCGTATTTGATTAAAATCGGCGCTAGGTTCCTCGTTAGCGGAAGCCAGTGCAAAAGAACGCGAATTGTCTCGGCCAAAACTATGAAAGTGTTGCAGAATGCCCGCCTTGGGCGACTGCAACAAACTGTGACCGCTACCGGCTGTGTTCAGCGTGGCGCAGTTGCGTTACAAACTGTCGCGAATCACGGGCTGCTCGCTTGAAGCAAGACTTTTACGCGAGCCGCTGATCCAGTCGCTAGACTCTCAGGGAGCACGCGGGAAGGACCCGCGCGGGTAACATGAGTACATCCGAGGCTCGCCGGCCATCCGGCAATGACGCTTTCGCACAGCTTTCGTTTCTTCAAGGCGCAAATGCCGCTTACGTGGAAATGCTCTATGCTCGATACGCGGAAGACCCGAAATCCGTCGATGACGGTTGGCGGGCCTTCTTTGGTGGTCTCGAAGAGGATGGCGCAAACCCTCAATCCAATGCGGCAGGGGCGAGCTGGTCGCGTGCTGATTGGCCGCCCAAAGTCAATGGCGAGTTGGTCGCTGCACTGGATGGACAATGGGATGCGGTGCCTGATACCGCGGCGCTTGCGAAAAAGCTGAAAGGGAAGGCCGCTGCGGCGGGAACAGATCTTTCGCCAGAGGCTACACGCGCGGCTACACTCGATTCTGTGCGGGCGATCATGTTCATCCGCGCGCACCGGCATCGCGGCCACCTTGCGGCGAATCTCGACCCGCTCGGCATCGTCAATGTCGATTCAGCACCAGAACTCCAGCCCCAAAACTACGGGTTCTCAGAAGCTGATTTGGACCGTCCGATTTTCATCGATAATGTGCTGGGTATCGAAACCGCTACGATGCGGGAAATCGACGAGATCGTGAAGAAGACGTATTGCGGGACCTTTGCGCTGCAATACATGCACATTTCCGACCCGGAAGAAGCGGCATGGCTCAAGGAACGGATCGAGGGGCGCGACAAGGAAGTCAGCTTTACGCCTGAAGGCCGCAAAGCGATCCTGAACAAACTGATTGAGACAGAGGGTTTCGAAAAGTTCCTGAACGTCAAATATACTGGAACGAAGCGTTTTGGCATTGATGGCGGTGAGGCGCTGGTCCCGGCGATGGAACAGATCATCAAGCGGGGCGGCGCGCTAGGTGCGAAAGATATCATTATCGGGATGCCGCACCGGGGCCGCCTCAACGTTTTGGTCAACGTGATGGGTAAGCCCTTCCGGGCGATCTTTAATGAGTTTCAGGGTGGTAGCTTTAAACCCGAAGATGTCGATGGCTCTGGCGATGTTAAATATCATCTCGGCGCGTCGTCTGATCGAGAGTTTGACGGTAATACCGTTCACTTGTCGCTGACGGCGAACCCATCTCACCTAGAGGCAGTTAATCCGGTCGTGTTGGGCAAATCGCGGGCGAAGCAAGCGCAGAATGACGATCGCGAGGCGCGCAGCTCGGTGATTCCCGTTTTGCTTCATGGTGATGCCGCCTTTGCAGGCCAAGGCGTCGTCGCGGAGTGTTTTGGGTTGTCTGGTTTGGTGGGCCACCGCACGGGTGGTTCGATCCATATCGTTGTGAATAACCAGATTGGGTTCACGACAGCGCCGCGTTTCTCGCGTTCCTCGCCGTATCCTTCAGACATCGCGCTGATGGTGGAAGCACCGATTTTCCACGTCAACGGCGATGATCCCGAAGCGGTAACGCACGCCGCAAAAGTGGCGACTGAATACCGGCAAAAATTCCGCAAAGACGTTGTTATCGACATCTTCTGCTACCGTCGTTTTGGACACAACGAAGGCGATGAACCGATGTTCACGCAGCCTTTGATGTACAAAAAAATCAAGGGCCACCCGTCAACGCTGAAGCTCTATAGCGATCGCCTGATTGCTGAGAAGGTGCTGACCGAAGCTGATATTTCCGCGATGAAGGCGGATTTCAATGATCATCTGCAGTCCGAGTTCGAGGCCGGCGAAGATTATCGCCCCAACAAGGCTGATTGGCTGGACGGCAAATGGTCCGGACTGGCGACGGGTAAAGGCGAGTATCAGCGGGGGGAAACCGGATATCCGGCGACTTTACTGACCGAAATCGGAAAAACGCTGACAAATGTACCTGACGGCTTCAACATTCACCGGACCGTCGCGCGGCAACTCAAAGCCAAACAGGAGATGTTCGAAACGGGCGAAGGCTTTGATTGGGCAACGGCTGAAGCGATGGCCTTTTCTTCCCTGATCGAAGAGGGCTTCCCCGTGCGTCTGTCTGGTCAGGATTGTACGCGTGGCACGTTCTCTCAACGCCATTCCGCGTTCATCGATCAGGAAACCGAAGAACGCTACTACCCCATGAAGCATATCAAGGGGCGGACGGATTACGAAGTCATCGACTCGATGCTGTCCGAATATGCGGTGCTTGGGTTTGAATACGGTTACACAATGGCCGAACCAAATGCGCTGGTTTTGTGGGAAGCGCAGTTCGGTGATTTTGTAAACGGCGCGCAGATTATGATTGATCAGTTCATCTCATCGGGTGAGCGCAAATGGCTGCGGATGTCGGGCCTCGTGATGCTGTTGCCGCATGGGTATGAGGGGCAAGGTCCAGAACACTCTTCGGCCCGGATCGAGCGCTTTTTGCAAATGTCGGCAGAGGAGAACTGGATCGTCGCCAACTGCACGACCCCATCGAACTATTTCCACATTTTGCGTCGTCAGATGCACCGCGACTTCCGCAAGCCGCTGATTTTGTTCACGCCAAAGTCCCTGCTGCGTCACAAGCGGTGTATTTCGTCGATGAAGGACTTCGACGAAAGCTCCAGTTTCCACAGGGTTCTGTGGGATGACGCGCAGAAGGGGGCGTCGACCGTGACGTTGTTGCCCGATGAGCAAATCAAGCGCGTCGTTCTGTGTTCGGGCAAGGTCTATTACGATTTGCTCGAAGAACGCGATGAGCGCGGCCTCAGTGACACATACTTGTTGCGGGTCGAACAAATGTATCCGTTTGCGGCGATGGCCCTAATGAAAGAGTTGGGCCGCTTCAAGAATGCCGAGATTGTTTGGTGCCAGGAAGAGCCGAAAAATCAGGGCGGCTGGACATTCATGGAGCCGAACATCGAATGGGCGTTGAACCGAGTTGGTGCGCGAATAAAACGACCTCTCTTTGCGGGTCGTCCTGCGGCGGCCTCGCCTGCAACCGGTCTGGCGTCGCAGCATAAGGCGCAGCAGGAAAAACTGGTCGATGATGCGCTGACGGCCAGCAGTTGACGAAAGCTTTGCCCCGCCGCTGCGCGGTAGGGCGCACAATTTGATGACGCGAGTGTTGTAAAAGCTCGGACGAGAGGAACGACAAAATGGCGACGGAAGTACGCGTACCCACTTTGGGCGAATCCGTGACTGAGGCGACCGTGGCGACATGGTTTAAGAAACCGGGTGATGCGGTTCAGGTCGACGAGATGCTCTGCGAACTTGAGACTGACAAAGTCACGATCGAAGTACCTTGCCCTGTCGCCGGTGCGCTGAGCGAGATTACCGCTGCTGAAGGCGATGTCGTCGAAAAAGATGGCCTGCTCTGTATGGTCGAGGCGGGCGCGAGTGGCGCGGCCCCAGCGGCTCCGGCAGCTGCGGCGGCCAGCAGCACCTCACCGGCCCCTATCGCTGCGGCCCCTGCGGGGGGCGGTCGTACTGACATTGAGGACGCACCCTCTGCCAAAAAGGCAATGGCCGATGCCGGTCTTTCTCGGGATCAGGTTCAGGGCACGGGCCGCGATGGCCGCGTGATGAAAGACGATGTCGCGCGCGCGACGGCGGGCGGTGCGGCCCCGGCCAGCGCAGCGGTCCCGCAAGGTCAACGCGAGGAACGGGTGAAAATGACCCGCCTGCGCCAGACCATCGCGAAACGTCTGAAAGAAGCACAAGATACCGCTGCCATGCTGACCACCTTTAACGAGGTGGACATGACCGAAGTCATGGCCTTGCGGAGTGAATACAAAGACCTCTTCCAAAAGAAACACGGCGTCAAACTCGGCTTTATGTCGTTCTTCGTGAAGGCCTGTACTCATGCCTTGAATGAAATTCCTGAGGTAAATGCCGAGATCGACGGCACAGAAGTCATCTATAAAAACTACTGTAATGTCGGTGTCGCGGTCGGTACGCCCAATGGTCTCGTCGTGCCGGTTCTGCGCGACGCGCAAGCGATGGGCTTTGCCGAGATTGAAAAGACCATTGCTGGTCTTGGCGTGAAAGCCCGTGATGGCAAATTGACCATTGATGAGATGCAAGGCGGTACGTTCACCATCTCCAATGGCGGGGTTTACGGCTCGCTCATGTCAACGCCCATTTTGAACCCGCCGCAATCGGGTATTCTCGGAATGCACGCCATCCAAAAACGCCCGATGGTGATCGGAGACGAGATCAAAATCCGTCCGATGATGTACCTTGCGCTCTCGTATGACCATCGCATCGTGGACGGTCAGGGCGCTGTGACGTTCCTCGTGCGGATCAAAGAGGCGCTTGAAGACCCCCGTCGTTTGTTGATGGACCTCTAGTTCAATGCCACTGGAAGTCACCATCCTCGCGTGGGCTGGCCTTTTGCTGGTCGTACAATTCGTGCTGATGGCGGCGTCAAATACCCTCCAGTTAGGGATTGGCTATACCAGTGGACCACGCGACGAACGGCGAGAGCCGACCGGCATGGCTGGGCGGCTCACTCGCGCATTCAACAACATGCTTGAGGCGCTGATCTTTTTCACGCTTGCTGTGGTCGTTGTCACCTTGGGCGAGGCGGCATCCCGGGCTACAGCGTTGGCAGCGAAAGTGTTTCTGGTGGCGCGCATTGTTTACGTTCCCGCCTATGCCAGTGGCATTCCCATGTTGCGCTCTGTCGTCTGGTCCGTTGGATTTTTGGCGACGGTCTTTATGGTGATACAGGCGTTGTTGTGACCACGGCAAAAACGACTTAGATAATCCGTGATACTCAAAGAATAGGATTTTGACACATGGCCGACTATGATCTCATTGTCATCGGGGGTGGCCCCGGCGGATATGTTTGTGCGATCCGCGCCGCACAGCTTGGGATGAAGGTTGCCTGTGTCGAGGGGCGCGGCGCTTTGGGCGGCACCTGTCTGAATGTCGGCTGTATTCCCTCAAAAGCTCTGCTGCATGCTTCGCATTTGTATTCCGAGGCACAAGGTCATTTCGGTGAGATGGGCATCCTTGCCGAGCCGTCGATTGATATGCTGAAGATGCAGAACTATCGCGCGGAACAAGTGTCGCAGCTTACTGGCGGCATCGCTTTCTTGTTCAAAAAGAACAAGGTCGACTGGATCGACGGATGGGGGCGGATTGAAGGCGCCGGCGAAGTATCGGTCAAGATGCGTGTTGACGCTGATAAGACATTCAGCACGAAGAATATTGTGATTGCGACGGGGTCCGAGCCTGCATCACTGCCGGGCGTTGACGTGGACGAGGAACGGGTGGTGACTTCAACGGGCGGTTTGACCCTGAAAAGCATCCCAAAGAAAATGGTCGTGATTGGCGCGGGTGTCATCGGTCTGGAACTTGGCTCTGTCTGGCGTCGGCTCGGTGCCGAGGTCCAAGTCATCGAATTCCTCGATCAGATCACGCCGGGCATGGACCTCGAAGTGTGCAAACAACTTCAAAAAGTCCTGACCAAGCAAGGTATGAAATTCACCCTTGGCGCAGCGGTGCAGAACGTCGAAAAGGGCACACGTTTGACCGTGAATTACAAAGACCGCCGCTCTGATGCGATGGAATCTGTCGAGGCAGATGTGGTGTTGTTGGCGACGGGTCGCCGACCCTACACCGAGGGCCTTGGTCTGGCTGAGGCTGGCGTGAAAATGACGGAGCGCGGTGTTGTCGAAACCGACGCGAACTGGCGCACCAATGTCGAGGGCATCTACGCAATCGGCGATGTCGCCGACGGCCCCATGCTGGCACACAAGGCAGAAGACGAAGGCGTCGCGGCAGCGGAGACGATTGCTGGACAGCACGGCCACGTCAATTACGGCGTTATTCCATCAGTCATCTATACCTTTCCAGAGGTTGCCTCAGTCGGGCGGACTGAAGAGCAGCTTATGGAAGACGGCGTCGCGTATAAGGCTGGGAAATTTCCTTTCATGGCCAATGGACGTGCCAAAGCCCATTTCGCCACGGATGGATTTGCGAAGGTTCTCGCCGATGCCACGACTGACCGCATTCTTGGCGTTCATGTTATCGGCCCGTCAGCGGGCGAACTGATCCACGAATATTGTGTTGCGATGGAATTTGGCGCTGCGGCGGAAGACATCGCCCGAACGTGTCACGCCCATCCAACATTGTCTGAGGCAATGCGCGAAGCGGCGATGGCGTGCGGCAGCGGAGCGATTCACGTCTAAATCGTTCTGTGCCGGTTTTTGTGCGAATTTGGCGCAGGCTGCATCAATATCGACGCGGCGCGAAGTTCATGGAATTCATGATGCTTTCGAGCAGCGGTACAGCGACCGGCGCGATTGAAATAACGGCAAAAACCGCGAATCCAACGAAGAGCATAGTGTTGATATTGAGCATGTGGCGCACTCCTTATCAGGGGTACGCCGCAAGTCTTACGCCATCCATTAGGCGGACAATGCGTCCATTGGCCGACATCGCATAACGTCCAATCTTGATGGTCCTTGGGAAGAAAACGCAACCGATAGATTAGTTTTTGCTTCGACATCAGCCACGAACTGCGCGGCATCGCCAACCCGTACTTTACCTTCTATGATGTACGAAATTTCATCCAGTTGATCGAGGCACGTCACCGCGATCTGAGCATTGATGGCAATTCCCTGCGCGCGGATGTTCATATCCTTGCGGATGCGCTCGGCCAAGCTATCGAGATCGAGCCACGCAAAACGCAAACTACCCTGAAACGCGTTCGGCTGGTTGGTCGCATCTTCCACGCCCTCCGGTGCGCTGGGCAACTCGTTCGCCAGCGGACCCGCCCCATGCCGCGTCAGATACGCACGCGTTACATAGGTGACGTCGAGACGTTCAATGCCGGCCTCTTGCGCGGTTCGCACGGCATTGGCGAGACCTGTTTTGGACCGAGTGACATGCGGAAAATCCGCGCCGTCTTCATCAAGTAACAAGCCTTGCGCGCCTTCAAAAATCGGCGCACCGGGAGGCAACTCGCCCGGCTCGACCATCACAGTTCGCTCGCGAAACGCTGACATATCTTCCATCCAGCGCCAAAGGACTGCATCACCCGTGAACATCTCCCTCCGATCTTCGGGGATCGTCAGGTCAAGCGTCCGCAGGCGGCGTGGCACCCAACCGTCGCGGATCGCGCGCAGTCGATCAAACACCCATTCAGGCCGCTTGAAGTCACGCACCCGAATGGTGAAGCGAGGCCGTAGATTGCGCTCAACCGCTTCGCCAAAACCGATACCGCAAGAACCATGACGTCCATCGCCGCGCGCGTCTTCAGCGAGTTGATTGATCAGCACGTCATAAGGCACCACCACCGTCGTGCGTGGATCAACATAGAGCGTTGGCGTCACATCCAGAGCTTCCAGCGCAGTCAATTCCTCGTTCAACAGCATTGGATGTGCGACGAAGAACTGACTCAGAAACGTGCTCGCACCTGTAAACGCGCCGCTGCCGACATGGTGAAAGACATGGCGACGTCTGTCCGGGGCAATAACCGTGTGACCAGCCTGCGCCGACGAGTTATGCCGAATCACCAGCGGCTTTTCGGTTTCGCTGGCGAGGAAGTCCGTGATCAATCCTTTACCTTCGTCACCATAGTTTGCGCCAATCACAACCTGAGCGGATTTCATGAGTTTGTTCCTTGAGAGAGGTGAGTGCTCCCCCGCAGGGTGCGGGAGAGGTTTGGTTGTTAAAGGTGAACGGTGCCGTCGGAACCGATGCGTGGCGCGTGAAAACCGAGCGGGGCGATGGCCTTGGCGACAACATCGCTCGTCTCACCCGACCAACTCGCAGCCACGTCGCCGACATTGCTGCCCTCCGTCACCTCGATGGCAGAGACGATGACTTCAGACAGGCGTTCGTGGTCGGACAGGCGCAAGACCCGCTGACCCAATACAGGCCCCCAGCTATCCATGACCTCGTCTAGTCGAGAGTTGGCGTAGCTGCCTTGCTCAACAACAACGTGGAACACTTCGTAAGTGCGTTCGACCATTGCGAGCACGTCCTCCGTCGGCATGTCGTATTGCATGCCCTCACCAAAGACGCTGCGAATATGCGCTGCCTCCAACACTGGCGGGCAGGGTTCGTCACCGACGGTAAAGAGATAACCCTTCTTGCGGCGTTTCTCCCACGCATCGGAGGCGGTCTTTGTCGCGGCGAAGTACCAAGGTAAGTTATAGCTCTCGAATTGATTGCCGCCACCGCCGCCCTCGATCCACAGGTCTTGGATTTGCTGCGCGACACTGATGTCTGCCTCGAACTGTGTTGCTTGCAGCGGAGCGCGGTCGCACCAGGCGTCACCGACGGCCATTGCCATGACATGGGGATCAGTGACGGGGCGGCGATTGAGGATTTCTTCGAACAGTGGCTTCAGACCACGCTTCACAAGCGTTTCGGCCAGCATACCCATCGAGCCGGTCACATCGACACCCACGATGATCGGGGTGGAGAGCGGGTTATGCGCGCTATCGCGAGATTCGCGCACGGCGATCCGCTTGGGGTCAAGGTCGCGGTGCATGCGATGCGAACGAAACAGATCAGCGCGCGAGCGGCCTCGTGTCGTGCGAGCATAGCTCTCCCAATCTCTTGGATCCCATCTAGCGTGTCCCATCTTTCGCGCTCCTTGTTAATTGCGATATGCAATTATGTAGTGGTAAAAATAGATAATTGCAAAATACAAATAACTTGAAAGATAAAAATTTACGACGCAAGTCTTTTGAATGCTGTTTGAAAAGCCCATCGCCACTGTCGATATCGTCTTGTTAACATTGAAGAACGATACGTTGCACGTTGCCCTCTATCCGCGTGAGAATGACCCTTTTGCCGGGGTTCCTGGTTTGCCGGGGGGCTATGTTCACGTCGATGAGGACAGCGATCTTGATGCCGCTGCGCGCCGGGTCTTGCGTGAAAAGGCGGTACTCAAAGGCGTTTATCTCGAACAGCTTGGTACATTTTCAGGGGCGAAACGTGACCCGCGCGGATGGTCACTCTCGGCGGCGTATCTCGCGCTGTTACCGGAGGACCGGTTCGCTGATGTCCAACTTACGTCCGTCGATCCTCTCCCGAGAAAGCTGCCATTTGATCATGGAACGATTCTCAAGTCCGCATTGGATCGCGTTCGGCAGAAATCCGTTTATTCAACGCTACCGACGTTTCTCATGCCTGACGAATTCACTATCGCAGAACTTCGTGATGTGTATCAGGTTATTCTCGGAATCGAGAAAATCGACCTCGCGGGCTTCCGCAAGAAAATCCTTGATCTAAAGGCCATCGAACCTGTCGAGGGTAAGATGCGAACCGGAACCCACCGTCCCGCGCAGCTTTACACCCGCGCGGTCAAAAACATCGCTCTGTTTGATCGAACGATTTAACGAAAGTGTTCCTAAACCGCGCCGCCTAGCAAGGGCACGAACCGCACATCAGCCATTTCGGTATACGTAAACCCATCTTCTTCGCGGACGACTTTGATCAACTGCTGCGCGCTGTCACCCTCGCCGACCGGTAAGATCATTATCCCGCCGACTTTCAGTTGATCAAGTAATGTGCGCGGAGGATCGGCGGCGGCGGCGGCAACCATGATCCGGTCGAACGGTGCTTGCGCGGGTAGACCGAGCGAGCCGTCGCCATGCTCAAGAATAACATTTGTAACGCCCAATTGCTCCAGACGCGCTCGGGCGGGAGCGATCATCGGTTTGTGCCGCTCCAATGAATAAACCCGGCGGCTGAGGCGAGCCAGAATTGCGGTTTGATAACCAGACCCAGCTCCGACTTCGAGAACTTTGCAGCGGGAATTTAGGTCCAGCGCTTGCGTCATCACCGCCACAACAGAGGGTTGGCTGATTGTCTGTGCACAGTCGATGGGAAGCGGTATATTTTCGTAAGCACGAGGTTGCAGCGCATCGCCGACAAAGATCTCGCGTGGAATTTCTTCCATGACCTTCAGCACGTCCTGATCGGTCACGCCCGCACTCCGCAGCGCCAGTGCAAACCGCATTTTTTCTTCGTTAGCTTCCTGCATTCAAGGCCTCTGCCAAGGGGGAGAGGGCATCATGAGCGGTCAGATCGGCGCGAAGAGGTGTTACAGAGATTAGCTTTTCAGCCATCGCCCACAGGTCTGTACCGGGTTCGGGGTTGCTCGCGTCTCGGCGGAACCGCAGCCAGTGATAGCTGTGTCCGCGTCCGTCTTCGCGATCATCGGTGTAAATCTCATGCACCGCGCGGTGGCCCTGTTTTACACTTGTCAGACCCGCAACTTCAGCGGCGGTACAGGGCGGAAAGTTCACGTTCAACACGGTGCGCGTGTCTATGTTGAGTGCGGTTAGCTTCTTTAGAGTTGCCGCACAATGGACGCGCGAAGCATCCCAAATATCTGCTTCTTTTTCCTGACCTAAACGCTGATAAGCTTGCGAGAATGCAATGGCGCGAACGCCAGAGGTCGCCGCTTGCATCGCCGCACCAACGGTGCCGGAATACAGCATGTCGTTCGCGATATTGAACCCTTGATTGACACCAGAAACGACCAGATCAGGCGTATCGTCCATTATCACAGACATCGCTATCGACACGCAATCCGCGGGGGTGCCATTGACAGCGAAACGGTGATCCCCCAGCGCGGCATAGCGCAGCGGGTCCGTCAATGTGACGGCATGCGATTGTCCACTTTGCTCGGTTGCCGGGGCAACAATCCAGACGTCATCGCTGATCGTCCTCGCGGCTTCGGTCAGGATCTCTAAGCCCGGCGCATCAATGCCGTCGTCATTTGTGACCAATATCCGCATTTGCCTCGCCTGCTTGATTTTGAGTGGTTTTAGTCGCTGCGAATCCGCGCGTCCAGAAGTTACGCCGCAAGTTGACGCAGTCGTGCAACCGGCGCGCGCAGGGCGGTATTACCGGTCAGAATAACATCTGCGGTTTCGTCAAACAGAGAAGAAATTGAGGGGGTGAGGACATCCAATCCACCTGTATACGCTCCGAAGGCAGGCAAGATCAGCCGGTTAGTATCGAAAATAAAGCACTTGCGGCTGATTTTTCGTCCCCGTGCCTGAATGGTTGCTTTGGGGTGGTAGTGCCCGGAGATCTCGCAGATAACGCCACGCTTGGCGATATGTCGCAGTGTCAGGGTCTCTAAAATCAATTCATCCATTGCGTCGCCGGGTAGGGTGGTTGGCGCTGGATCGTGATTTCCGGTGATCCAGATCAGTCGATGCCTCTCGGCCAACGTTTTGATCCGTGCATGGTCTGTATCCGCCAGCGCGTCAACGCAGGTTGGATCATCAAAGCTGTCGCCGAGGGCAATGATTGTATCGGGCAACAGCGCCTTGGTTTCCGCCTCCAACCGAGAGAGCGTTTCGTCATTTTCGTAGGGCGGCCACAGGCCGCCACCGCGCCGCGCATTCCGTTCGGCTTTTCCAAGATGCAGATCAGAGACGACGAGCGTCTTCATGCTTGGAACCCACAGCGCGCCAGAAGGCCGTGCCAGCAATGTCATTTCTGCAAGTTTAAAGGGGTGGCCGCTCAGAGGAGGAGTGCGCGCATCTTTCATGTCGCCCATAAAGCATGAATTCCATGTTCTGTCAGTGGATTGTGTTGTCTAAGGTCGATGCCGACCTAGCGACCAGGCGGGCCACGATCGTTTGACAATGCGGTCGCGAACTAACTTAACGTTTCCAACATTTCTTCAACTCCAAGCGATTCCATGAGCAATCGCTCGTCGGCAGATCCCGCCACTCGCTCGCGCCCGACTTCCAGCATCAGCGGTGCGGCAAGGGGAGACAGACGCTCCAGAACGACATGATCCGTGCGGCCTTTTGTGCGCTCAATTAAAGATTCGATCCGGTCAAAATCAACCAAGCCACGCATCGCTTCGCGGCGGGTGATGTTCAGCATCAGGTGATTAGGATCATATTTCACCAGCGTATCATAGAGAACGTCGGATGATACAGTCGCTTGACGTCCAGTCTTTTGCATCCCCGGAAAGCGCCGTTCGATCAGGCCGGCAATGACCGCTGAGGTGCGGAAAGTTCGTTTCATGAGCGAACTGTCTCGCATCCAACGCTCGACCCCTTCGTGCAGGCTATGCGCTTCCATCATCGCAGCAGGGTCGGGCACGCGATCAAGCCCCCAGACCATCAGCGCGTAGTCATTTGCAACGAAGCCAAGTGGTGCAAGTCCCGCTTCTTCCATCCGCTTGGTGATAATCAGACCGAGGGTCTGGTGAGCGTTGCGGCCCGCAAAGCTCCAAAAAACCATGTGATGTCGATCCGCACGCGGAAAAGTCTCAATCAACAATCGGTCGCGCCGCGGCATTTTCGAAACGCTGGCATGCAGGCGTAACCAATCGGCGGTGTGCTGTGGCAAGTCATCCCAACGCGCCGGGTCACTAAGGATGGAGATCACACGGTCGGCCAAAGCGGTTGAGATCGGCATCCGCGAGCCTGCAAAGACCGGAACCTTCGGGTCTTTTGCTCCGCCGCGCGAGACCTGCACCGTCATCTCGCGGATGCTTTGATACTGAACAACTTCGCCGCCAATCATAAAGCTATCACCGGGGCGGAGCGTGGCGGCAAAGGCCTCCTCGACTTCGCCGAGACGAAATCCACCGCTACCGCGCTTTACGCCGATTTTGACACCTAGAGCGTTTTTCCTGAACGCTGAATCGTAGGGGATACCTATTTCTGCCGAT
>CAZJWF010000085.1:2033-13473 GCA_964549375.1 uncultured Neomegalonema sp. | reverse complement strand
AGATGCCCGAGTTCGACGCCGTCTTTCCAAAGGTCATCATAACCAATCTCCGGGCCAATCTTGCAGTCGGTCAACGTGACTCTCTTGTTGACTCCATCGCAATCGAGCCGAGCGTAGGACAGTTCAGGGAAGGTTAAGTTAGCGACGTCATCCGCGCTGAAGTCGGTTGCTAGTTCATCTTTCAGGTGTTCTGGGGTGTTTGCATTAAAGCTTGAAGGTAAACTGACAAAACTTGGCATCAAGAACACGCGGCCTAGCGTAACATTGATAACGAGAGTGGCGTCTTGCGCTGCAGAGTCATGAAGTCGTGAACGAGATGGCGTGCCGCGATCTTCACGAATTGCTGCCAATGCATACTGGCCGGGTGCGGCGTTATATTTTGCGACGCGATATTGAAATTCACGCTTCGCATCTGGGTTATTTCCCGTGCGGTGAACTGCTTGAGGGCCTTGAGGAGCCAGTAACCTGCCAATTTTTAGCAGGTTTTCATTGCTGCAATCCATTATTTCGCTTTCGACTCGACAAAATGCAAAAGACACTTCGCTAGGAAGAAAGTCAGCGAAATAGATAGAATTTGCGTCGAGGAATGGCTCGTTCGGCGCTTCTGACGAGCTAGCGCAGGCACCAAGAGTCGCCATCATCAAAATCGACACTACCGATTGTCGCATATCCATCCCAAAACCTCAGTGTTTTTTCGTGCTGCCAGATGCAAAACCGGTATCCACTTTTGCTGGAAGCGCTTTAGGCTGCGTGGATGAGTGATTCATTCGACTATATTATTGTGGGTGCGGGTTCGGCGGGGTGTGTGCTCGCGAACCGGTTGTCGGCCAGCGGTCAGCATTCGGTGCTGCTGCTGGAGGCGGGACCGAAGGACCGGAACCCCTGGATTCATATCCCCATCGGATATGCCAAGCTGTTCTCCGACCCCAAGGTCAACTGGCTCTACAAAACCGAACCAGAGCCGGAGTTAAATGGGCGGCAGATCGTGCAACCGCGCGGTAAGGTGCTGGGCGGGTCCAGCTCGATCAACGGGCTGATCTATATTCGCGGGCAGCAAGCCGATTTCGATGTGTGGCGGCAACTCGGCTGTGCCGGGTGGTCCTTTGATGACTGTCTGCCGTACTTCATCCGCGCCGAAGATCATGAGCATGGCGGAGATGAATGGCATGGCAGCGGTGGCCCGCTGGCGGTCTCAGAAGCGCGGGACAGGCATCCGTTAGTCGATGCATTCATTGCGGCAGGGGAGAGCGTCGGCCTGCCGTTCAATCCCGATTTCAATGGCAAGAACCAGGAGGGCATCGGGTATTTTCAGAACACGATGAAGAACGGCTGGCGCTGGAGTACGGCGAAGGGGTATCTGCGGCCTGCCAAATCCCGCGCCAATCTGAAAATTGAGACCGAGGCCTTTGCGACGCGGGTGTTGTTCGACGGCAAGCGCGCAGTTGGTGTTGAGTACCGTCAGGGCGACGAGACGCGGCGGGCGACTGCGCGGGCCGAGGTGATCTTGTCCGGTGGCGCAATCAACTCGCCGCAACTATTGGAGCTGTCCGGCATTGGCGATGGGGGGCGCTTGGCGGAACACGGTATCAAAGTGACGCATAACAGCCCCAAGGTCGGCGAGAACCTACAGGACCATTTGCAGGCTCGGATTGTGATGAACTGTGAACAGCCGATTACGGTCAATGATCAGTATCACAGCTTGTCTGGTCGCATCCGAATGGGATTGGATTTTGCGCTGCGGCGGCGCGGGGCTTTGGCGGTGGCGGCAGGGTATGGCACCGCGTTTTTCAAGGCCCACCCGGAGGCCGCGACACCCGACACGCAGGTCCATTTTCTGACGTTCAGTGTCGACAAGATGGGTGACGCGCTGCACGAATTTTCCGGCTACACTGCTTCGATTTGCGTGTTACGGCCTGAAAGCCGGGGGCATGTTCATATCGTTTCCAGCGATCCTGCACGCCCTCCGGAGATCAAGGCAAACTACCTGACGGCAGACTATGACCGCACCACCAGCATCGCCGCCCTGAAACGTTTGCGGGAAATCTTGAACGCCGAACCGATGAAGAAGTTCTCGGCAGGCGAAGCGATACCGGGGCCAGAGGTGGACAGCGACGAGGCTTTACTCGATTACTGCCGTAACTTTGCCACTACGATTTATCACCCAACCTGCACCTGCGCGATGGGCGCGAACGAAGACGACGTGTTGTCCCCTGATCTGCGGGTCAATGGCGTCGAGCGTCTTCGAGTCGTCGATGCCTCAATCATGCCGCGTCTGGTGTCGGGAAATACCAACGCGGCAACCGTGATGATCGCCGAGAAAGCATCGGATATGATTTTGGAGGAAGGCTAGCGTCGACATGATCGCCGCGCCGAGGCTGTTCACAGGGAAAGGTGGTAGGTTGCGAGATCGTGCTCAAATTCATCCGAGCCGAGATACGCGAGTTCGTCGGGTCGACGTTTCGCGATTGGATCGGCTGGATCCGAGCCGGGTTGTCCTGGATGGCACATAATGACAGCTGATGTCGTTCTGCTGGCCACCATTTTTAGCCACCCTTGCATCAACTCTCTGAAGGGTTGTTCTGAATTGAAATCGTTCACACCGTAAAATCGGTCATTAAACGATAGGCCCGCATTGTGGAGCTTTGCGCGCTGACGCCGTGCCATTGACGCGAGCAAAAGTGCGCGTGGGCTTTTCATTCTTATCAAGTCTGCCGCAGGTGTAGTGCCGCATCGCACCCAAGCAGTTGGTGCTTTTCTTTTGCCCATTAGAGTGGTCATCAAGTTGATGACTTCATCTCGAATGCCGGGAAAAAGTTGAATATGCTGATGGCCGTCGACGAAGTCGGGGGTATGCCCAAACGCTTGCTGAAAAGCTTCGAACTGACGCGCGATCTCGGCGGAAATCTCGATCCGGTCAATCTGGCGAAAGTGGCTTTTCGCTAATAGTGTTCCGACCGAAGGGAAATGCCCGCTTTTCGCCAGTTTCGGCATTGTTCGGAGCGGAGCGTATTCTGTCAGCGTCAGATGCAATCCCACTTGTACTTTTATCGGTGCGTCGGTGATCGCGTTGAGCAGAGGCACTGCATCCAGCGTGTTTCGGACGGTCATGCAACTAACCGCATTTAATCGGCCCGCTCTGATGAGGGAATTGATTCCGTCGTCGACGTTCGAATTCAACCCGTAATCGTCGGCACACAAAGTCAAGGTTTCCAACGATTTTCCTCTCAATATTTCGAATACACTAAACTGTGAACGTGAACAGACAGCAAGCGAGTTAGGTTTTTCGAAATCGTCGTGTAAGCGATTGATCGACCGTACAAAGTAAACTCCTAGGTGATGCCCTGACTGCCCATCTGATTCCTGCTGTCGAGCGTGATGCGCTCATCCATGACATCGTCTTATCGGTCGTTATCCCGACCTTCAACGAGGCCTTGTCCATTGAGTTGCTTTTTGCGCGTCTGATGCCTGTCCTTGATGGGTTGGGAATGCCGAGCGAAGTGATTGTCGTCGATGATGGCAGTCGCGACGAAACATGCGAAAAAATCGCTGCGCTCTGCCGTCGAGATCCTCGGATCAAGCTAGTACGTTTCAGTAGGAATTTCGGAAAGGAAGCGGCGCTCCGCGCGGGGCAGGAACATGCATCAGGACAGGCAATCGTCCAGATCGACGCTGATTTGCAGCACCCGCCTGAGCTTATTGAAACGTTTTTTCAGGCATGGCGTGAAGGCAACGAGATTATTTATGGCACGCGGCGATCTCGAAACGATGAAACTTGGTTGCAACGCAAATTCAAGGCGGGCTTCTATCGGGTCTTTGCCGCAATTTCCGAGATTGAATTGATCAACGGAGCTGGAGATTTTGTCTTGCTCGACCGTAAGGTTGCAGACGCGCTTCTTTTGATGCCCGAGCGAGGGCGGTTCACCAAAGGCCTTTATGCGTGGGTCGGTTTTAAACGAAAGGCGGTTCCGTTCGATGTTGCGCCGCGCCTTCACGGTGTTTCAGGATGGAGCCCGCGCCATCTGCGTCGGTTTGCGCTTGATGCAATTACGGCATTCGGTGCTGTGCCGTTGAAGATCTGGAGCTATATTGGACTCTCGATCGCGATCCCAGCATTTGCGTATGGCGCGTTCCTAACAGTGCGAACCTTGCTCTATGGGATCGACACGCCCGGTTATGCATCTCTCATGGTCGCGTTATGTCTCTTTTCCGGCGTGCAGTTATTGGGACTGGGCATCATCGGTGAATATCTGAGCCGAGTTTTGATCGAGGTGAAACAACGTCCACTTTACCTCGTGACTGAAAAGATCGGCTTTCAAACGGATGTTGACGACCGACAGGTTTCGAAAGACGTTCGGAACAAATCGCGCCGCGCTTCATAAGGTGAGACCAAAATGATTTGTGCTTTCATCGCCGAATGGCGGTGGGTGAAGGTTCATCGTGATTTGGGACGTTTGAATCTTGAAGACCCTGACTCACTGATCCGAGACATCGTCCATGCTAAATGATTCAAGCGTGCGTCGCGGTTTACTCTGCTTGATTGCTTTGACGATTGCGTGGGTTATCTTTTGCTGGCCGTGGTTCTTTTCGGGCAAGATCATTCCCTATGATGCGAAGAACCACTTTTACGGCATGATCCGGTTTTTCGCATTTGCTTGGCATTCGGGCGAGGATCCGTCGTGGAGTCCTTTCCACTATGGCGGGTTCCCGATGATCGCCGATCCGCAATCGGTGATCTGGACGCCGAGTATGTGGCTGCCCGCATTGATCAGTGCAACACCGTCTATGCGATTAGTGGATGGAATTCATCTGGCGCATATTCTCGTTGGGGCGATGGCGATTTTTGCTTACGGGCGTTTGCGGGGGTGGCGCGACGAAGCTGCTTTGATAGCTGCAGTTACTTTTATGATGAGCGGTGCGCTTGCCGTTCGGTTAGAACATCTGCTGATGACTGTCAGTACGATGTGGATCGCCATTGCGTTATGGCGGCTGGAGGTGACGATCCAGCGCGGTGGCGTATGGCGCGGGTTGTCTTTTGGGGCCGCACTTGGCCTGTTGTTGATCGACCGGAATCACGTAGCGTATCTAGGCGCACTGTTCCTGTTCTTCTATTGGCTGTCAGGCATGGACATGCGAAAGTCTCGCGCGCTTTATCGCCACGGGAGTGTTGTTGTTGGAGGGTTATTCGCGTTGCTTCTGGCCGCCGTGCCCGTGCTGTTGTTGTTCCAGTTGATCGACCAAAGCAATCGTCCCAATTTTGACTATAAGGATGCAAGTTGGCAATCTCTGCCGCCGCCGTCGCTCTCCGGTTTTTTGTTCCCAGAATACTTTGGGTCGTTCAAAAAATTCGGCACACATTGGGGCCCGGCGTCAAAAACGTGGGGCGACTTCACGTTACATATCCACCGAGGCATGATCTATCTTTACGAGGGGACGCTGGCGGCTCTCCTCATTTTGTGGATCGGCATTGCCCGTAAACAGCTTTTACGACCGGGATTTCGGTTTTTCACGATCATGGCTGTAGTTTTGCTGATTTACGCCTTGGGACGTTATACGCCTGCGTTTGTGTTCTTGTACGACTGGGTGCCGGGTGTTGATCTGTTCCGGCGACCCTCAGATGCGTTATTTGTTTTTGGCGTGAGTGTTAGCCTACTTACAGGGGCGTTGCTCCACCATGCCTTGACGGCCCCAAATGTGGCGTTTGGGAAGGGTCCGGCAGCAATCGTCGCTGCGCTTTTGTTCGCGGCGGTCGTCCCCTTATTTTTCATCTCGGCATCCTTCGATCGGGTCCAAGCTTTGATCGAAGATATTGCGATTTTCATAGTGCTTTGCGCTGTGTTCGCCGCGTTGATTATCTGCGCGCGCCAATTGAAGCGTTGGCGTTTCGTGCCTTTGATCGTGCTGTTTGCCGCTGTCAGCGCTGACCTGACATATTTCAATACCCGAACCATCCTCAACACTTGGTCGACCCGTCACTATCAGCCGATGGAGACCCCTGAAAGAGATCCGTTTTTTTCGCAGGTGCCGCGCTTGCTGGAGAAGCCTGATCCGACCGGAGCGCCTTGGCGGGTTGAGTTTTTGGGCCTTGGTCATACGGTTCAAAACGTTGCTCAAGTTGCTCAGATTCCAAATATTCTGGGATACAATCCGATACGATTGGAAAGTTTTGAACGCTACATTGGCCCAGACATGCAAAACAGCGCCGCCAACTTTCGGAAGTGGGGGGAGCGTATGACCGGGTATAACAGCGCCATGACTGATCGTTTGGGATTGCGCTATGTCGTAACGGGTAGACTGATCGAAGAAATTGACCCCACGATTGCCCCGGATCGCTTTGAGCTTCTCGACACAATCAAACGTCGCCGACGCACAGCTTTTGTATACTTCAATCCGCGCGCCGAGTCCCGCGCGCGTTTGATTGATACTGATGGAAATGAGTTGGGCGGAAGCGTCAATTTCGAAAGCTATCGCAATACGCGGATGGACTTGAAGGTCACGGCTCCAAAGGCAGGTTTTTTGGTTCTGGCGGAATTTGACTATCCCGGATGGTTCGCCTCGGTGAACGGCAAAGAAGTTCCGATTGAGCGGCATCAAGATATCTTCCGGCGTATCCCTCTTGCTGTCGGTGAGAGCGACGTTGTTTTAGAATATAAACCATTGGCTTGGCGAAATTTGCGAGATGCCGCGACGGGTATTGCTGCGCGGTTTGGCGGGTGAGCGGCCTCCCACCCATCCTTCGGCAAGTCGTAGCATTTGCGGGGGTGGGTGTCGTTGCAACGCTCTGCCATTACGTTGTGCTCGTGTTGTTGGTTGAGGCGAAGGCTCTGCCCGTTGTCCCCGCTTCTGCTGTTGGTGCCTTGGTTGGGGCGATTGTTGGGTATCGTTTGAATTATCGTTTAGCCTTCGATTCCAGTGCTCCTCATGGCAAAACGGCCCCGCGATATCTGATCATTGCGGTCCTTGCTTTGGGTGTGAACACATTCCTGATGGCTGTGCTGCATGGACATTTTAGCCTGCCCTACCTAATCGCGCAGATCATCACCACCGGTATCGTCTTTTTCCTAACCTTCTCGGCTAACCGTCTGTGGACCTTCCGATAAAGTTGCGCTGAGATCTGGTGGGAAGAAATGCGGATAAGACGCGATGACCCCGCCCGCGACAAACAGCTTGAGCATAACAGTCAGTTAAAGTTTCGTCTGGATAATCCTTACTGTGCTGACCGAAAAAATCTGCATACCGCACTGCACAATCTTTCTTGCGCTGCACTCCGCGAAATGTCATTAAACATTCGGCTCAAGAAACTTTACGAATCTTTCGTTGAGCCGGATTACGATCAGCCCGATGCGGCGAGAAAAAGCGAGCGAGAGTCATGGATGCACCTGTCAACGAAACCAGTGAAGTCCTGAAAAACCAGCCGGTTAAAGACCTTTACGAAATCGGCGAAATTCCTCCGCTCGGCCATGTGCCGAAGAATATGTACGCTTGGGCGATCCGGCAGGACCGTGAAGGCGAACCGGAACAAGCGATGCAGCAGGAAGTGTTGCCGACATGGAAGATTGACTCGCATGAGGTGCTTGTTTTTGTCATGGCTGCGGGCGTGAACTATAATGGAGTTTGGGCAGGTCTTGGCATCCCGATCTCCATGTTCAATGTCCATAAGAATGACTTCCACATCGCTGGTTCTGATGCGTCGGGCATTGTTTGGGCCGTTGGCGATAAAGTTACCCGTTGGAAAGTCGGCGATGAGGTTGTCATTCACTGTAATCAGGACGATGGCGATGATGAGCATTGTAACGGCGGCGACCCGATGTTCTCGCCTAGTCAACGAATTTGGGGATATGAGACGCCGGACGGCAGTTTTGCTCAGTTCGCGCGGGTGCAAGCACAACAGCTTATGGCCCGCCCCCGGCATCTGACTTGGGAAGACTCGGCGTGCTACACGCTTACACTCGCGACCGCGTATCGGATGTTGTTCGGACACCGTCCTCACACCTTGAAACCCGGTCAAAACGTTCTTGTTTGGGGGGCGTCGGGCGGTTTGGGTAGTTTCGCTATCCAGCTTATCAATACGGCAGGGGCCAACGCGATTGGCGTGATCTCGGACGAGGATAAACGAGAGTTCGTCATGGGGTTGGGCGCGAAAGGCGTCATCAACCGCAAAGATTTCAACTGTTGGGGCGAAATGCCCACGGTCAACACCCCTGAATACAAAGAATGGTTTGCTGAAACCCGCAAATTCGGCAAGGCGATCTGGGATATTACCGGCAAGGGCAACAACGTCGACATGGTCTTTGAGCATCCGGGGCAGGCGACCTTCCCGGTCTCGGTCTTCGTGGTCAAGCGCGGCGGTATGGTTGTTATCTGTGCGGGAACAACAGGTTACAACCTCACAATGGATGCCCGCTACCTTTGGATGCACCAAAAACGGGTACAGGGTTCGCACTTTGCAAACCTTCAGCAAGCCAGCCTCGCTAATCAGCTTATGATTGAGCGTCGTATTGACCCATGCATGTCAGAGGTCTTCTCTTGGGCGGATATCCCCAAGGCGCACACAAAAATGCGTAAAAACGAGCATTTGCCGGGTAACATGGCTGTCTTAGTATCAGCGAAACGACCGGGTTTGCGGACCTTGGAAGATGCGCTAGAGTCCTGAGCGAACAGCTTCGGGTAAACGCGGTTGTTTCAGTTCGTCACGCAAGAGTGACGTTTTGAGTTTTGATGATGTCAAGGCTTTCTGGGTATATCCTCAGTATTCGCCTTAACCGCAGGAATTGTCATGCTCGCGCGCGTCTTATTCGCCTTGTCTATGTTTGCCGGAACGGCTCAGGCTTCGACGATTGAAACTGAGTTTGTTCGGGGTGATTTTCATTTTGAACATAGCGTTGTTGCGCCGGGCGAGACGACGACACTCGCCTTGGATATGACGCTGGCCGAAGGTTGGCATACCTATTGGAAAAACGCCGGAGATTCTGGTCAGCCGGTCGAGATAAGCTGGAAAGCGCCGGACGGGATCAGCTTTGGGGAAACTCAATGGCCGGCTCCTCATCGTCAGCCTTTTGAGCCGATGATGAACTACGGTTATTCAGACCGTTCGACGTTGTTGATCCCGGTAACAGTGCCGCAGGATTGGCCAGAAGGAAAACCGCTCGAAATGACGGCGGATGTTTTCTGGTTGGTCTGTAAAGACGTGTGCATTCCAGAACAAGGCGTGGCCTCCGTCTCGCTCGATACTGGTTCGGCGACAGAAAAAGCATTGGCTACGTCTGACATTTTCATGCAGGCGCGGGCGGCGATCCCAGCGCCCAGCCCTTACGATGCGCGCTACGAGGTCGACGATAAATCTGTCAAAATTCACTTCGTAGACGACACGCTAACCAAGGCGAAGTTGCAGGACGTTTACGCTTTTCCGGCGGAATGGGGCGTGATTGACCATGCGGGTGTTCAGGTCGCGAGCGTCGAGGGCGCAGGTCTGACCCTAACGATCCCGCGCAGCCTTGAAAACGATGAGGCCCCGTCGGGACCATTGGAAGGCGTGCTGGAGTTAACCGAAACGGCGGGCGATGGCGACGTGACTATTGCGGTTGCGTTTGAGGCACAGCCGGGTGCGGCTGGGTCAGGAGCCTTGGCTGCAGCGAGTGGTTCGTCCGGTATTTTGTCGGGTGCCAGTGGTTTGTCCTTTGCTTGGGCGCTGGGTTTTGCCTTTCTCGGCGGGATTATTCTCAACCTAATGCCATGCGTCTTTCCGGTGCTTGCGTTGAAGGCGTTGAGCTTCGCGAAGATGTCGCAAAGCAGCTTTGGCCACCGTGCCGCACATGGTTTGGCTTATACGGCGGGCGTTGTGACATTGTTCGTCTTGTTGGCCGCGTTATTCCTTGGGCTGCGTTCAGCGGGGGCGGCGATTGGTTGGGGTTTCCAGCTTCAGAATCCGTATGTCGTCGCAGGTCTTGCCTATCTGCTGTTCCTTGTTGGCCTAAACCTCTCTGGAGTGTTCGAAGTCTCCACCCGCTTGGCCGGTGTCGGAGCGGAACAAGCGGATGGCGGCGGTCTGCGCGGTGCATTTTTTACGGGTGCTTTGACGGCGATCGTCGCGACCCCTTGCACGGCACCCTTTATGGGTACGGCGATGGGGGCGGCGTTGACGATGCCGCCCGTACAAGGCGGAGCCGTTTTTGTCGCCCTTGCACTGGGTTTGGCTGCACCGTTCTTGCTGCTCTCTCTATCGCCCGCAGCGGCACGTTTGATGCCAAAACCGGGGGCGTGGATGGTTCGGCTGAAAGAGTTTCTGGCCTTCCCAATGTACGCAACGGCGGCGTTGCTGGTTTGGGTGCTTGGTAATCTTGCCGGAATGAATGCCATGCTCGCGGCGATGATTGGCGCTGTCTTGATTGGTCTTGCTGCTTGGTCTTATGGGTCAGCGCAAACATCGGGCGCGCGCGGGAAGAAATGGGGATACGGCGCTGCGGTTGCCTCAACCTTGCTGGCGATTGGTTTGGTCACGCAAATTCCGTCTGTTCCATCGTCCAAAGGCGAAGTAGCACTGGATGGGCCGGGTGAGCCGTTCACAACGGCCCGTTTGGAGGAGTTGCGCTCGGGGAATAAACCCGTCTTCATCAACATGACGGCAGATTGGTGCATCACCTGTAAGGTGAACGAACGTGTGGCGCTTCGCGGCGCGTTCGAAGAAGCGCTTGAGCAGAACGGCGTCTCTTACCTTCTAGGTGACTGGACGGCGCATGACAGCGAAATCACTGAACTATTGCAAGGCTTTGGCCGCGCTGGTGTACCCCTCTACGCTGTGTATCCAAAAGAGGGTGAGCCGGTTCTTCTGCCACAAATCCTGACGCCGGATATGCTGGTTGACGCACTGAGTAAGGTCTGACCAGTCGCGACGAGTTCACACAAAAAAACAGCGCCCTAGGGCGCTGCAAAAGTTTAGAGGGACTCGCATGAAAGCGTGTAAAAAGATGGTTAAGCTGGAACTGCGTCCAAAATATGAAGCGGTTCGTCTCTTTTAAGACACGGACCGCTTTTTTTCGAAAAAGTCGCGCAAGAGCACCGCGCACTGATCTTCTGAGACGCCGCGGTAGATTTCCGGCACGTGATGGGCGCTCGCAGCGCTATAGATGCGCGGCCCGTGATCGACTCCGCCGCTTTTCACATCGGAAGCTCCAAAATAGAGCCGTTGAATTCTCGCAAACCCAATCGCGGCTGCGCACATCGGACAAGGCTCCAGCGTCACCCAGAGCGAGCACCCGATGAGGCGTTCCGAGCCAACGACCGCACAGGCGCGGCGGATCGCGAGAATTTCCGCATGGGCGCTGGGGTCATTGAGAGCACGGGTCTCATTCCCGCCTCGGCCAATCACAACGCCCGCTGCCGAAACCACCACCGCTCCAACGGGCACTTCTTCGCGTTCTGCGGCGGCGCGGGCCTCGATCAGCGC
>CAZJWF010000085.1:0-1933 GCA_964549375.1 uncultured Neomegalonema sp. | reverse complement strand
TCTGCTATTGCGACCGTCATGACCGAACTCGCCCCTGAACGCATCGCCAAACGTCTGTCTCGAGCTGGAATTGCTTCGCGCCGAGAGGCGGAGCGGATGATCGAAGCGGGCCGGGTCCGCCTGAACGGTAAACCTCTGGATACCCCTGCCGTCACGGTCACTGAAGTGGACAAGATCGAGGTCGATGGCAAGTTGGTGGGCGAGGCCGAACCCGCACGGCTTTGGCGCTACCATAAACCTCAAGGTCTCGTCACAACCGAACGGGACGAGAAGGGCCGCGAGACGGTTTTCAAACGCCTACCGATGGACCTGCCGCGCGTGATGAGCGTCGGGCGGCTGGATATTGCCTCGGAAGGCTTGCTGCTGCTGACAAATGATGGCGGTCTGAAACGACAACTGGAGCTGCCTTCGACCGGGTGGTTGCGGCGGTATCGGGTGCGGGTGCACGGGGTGGTTACGGATCGGATGGTCGAGCCGCTGCTCAAAGGGATCACCGTGGACGGCACCACGTACCAGCCGATGCAGCTTCAGGTCGACAGCCAAAAGGGCGCGAATGCGTGGCTGACTGTCGGCATCCGTGAGGGCAAAAACCGCGAGATTCGCCGCGCGATGGAGGCGGTGGGCTTGACCGTCAACCGCCTGATCCGCACGGCGTATGGACCGTTCCAATTGGGCGATTTACCGGCGGGGCAGGTCGATGAAATCCGGGCCAAGGTTGTGCGCGAACAGCTTGGCAGCGAAAAACCAAAGCGCGGTCGCCGCGCACCGAAACGGAGCTAGGCATGGCTGAGTATATTGATGCGCCCTCGCCAAATCACGACGATCGTCTGGGCCAGCCGGATATGATTGTGCTGCATTATACAGGGATGAAAACCGGGGCAGAGGCACTGGCCCGCCTGCGCGATCCTGAGGCGAAAGTTTCCTCGCATTATCTGATTGAGGAGGACGGCCAGACCTATCGCCTCGTCTACGATAGTCGGCGCGCGTGGCATGCGGGCGTTTCTTCGTGGGGCGGGGAAGGCACCTTGAACAATGGTTCGCTCGGCATCGAGATCGTCAATCCCGGCCATGAATGGGGTTATCGGGCGTTTCCAGAAGATCAGATGAAGGCGGTTGAACGGCTGCTCGGCGATCTGATCCGCCGTCATGGCATTCGCCTCTCCCGCGTGGTGGGTCATTCCGACATTGCCCCGACGCGCAAGGACGACCCCGGCGAGTTGTTTGACTGGCGGCGTCTGGCGCAGGCTGGCCTCGCGATCTGGCCCGATGCGGCGGATGAAGGGGAGGCCGGACGGCTGCTCGATCCCGAAGGTGTCGCGACTCTGTCACACGCGCTGGCGAGTTGCGGGTATGAGCTGAAAGATTTCACGGCAACTTTGACCGCGTTTCGCCGCCGGTTCCGCCCTGCGGCTGTGACCGGATTGCCGGTGATGCGGGATTTGCTCATCGCCCGAGAAATCGCTGCGCGTTGGCCGGCTGATTTGGAGGCTGCTTCGGCGGGGTAAGAATTCGGCCCGCCATTTCGCGCGCTTCCAGATGTGGTGCGGTATCAAGGCAACAGCTTAAAAGACGTGCTGCCTCGCACGTGAGGTGGGGCCTCTTTGGTTTTTCATAAGCACTCAGGTTAAGGCGTTCCGGCACCTCTCACCAACGTCCAACGCCTCCCGCCCGCATCGCGAGGGGAGGTCGAAACAAAAGAACTGAGGTCAAACCCGCCCTTATCCGGTGGACGTTCGACACGCGGCGCGGTCCAATCCATGTCGCCCATCGCCGCGTGGTTTCGCCTCACAGAAAAATGTGGTGCTGTCGCATAATCAAAGGCAACCCCGGCGCACTGACTCACCCGCACCAACCGCCGCGCATGACGCGGCAGATGATCGAGCAGATCGCACAGCGCCTTCATCCGGTGCAGCAATGCTTCTACCGACGGCGT
>CAZJWF010000084.1:9895-13684 GCA_964549375.1 uncultured Neomegalonema sp. | reverse complement strand
GCCCATCCTTTTCGAAGGACCACGGCGATGAGCGAGGCTGACCGGATGACCTTTGCAAGCAGATCTCGCCGCGAAGCGAATAACCCGTGCCCTGTCGGATGAGATAGGCGAACTGCTCAACGGCTTTCCTATTCTGGAATTTGCCAATGTCATCGCGAACAGCGGCTACAGATCAAACTGGGTGGAAATGCCCCAATGTGATGAGCCGCGTCAGGACACTATCCGGTTCGGCCAGCGCATCAATCACGTCAATATGGTGTTTGCCCTCTGCCTCAATGCGCCTGGTTGAAACGTGCGCGCCCCAGATCGTCGCGAGCAAGGCTGTTTGACGTCGGAACTCCGTGGTTTCTTTTGCGCCGGCCCATGCGATGTAATCAAAGTTGTCGCGCGGATTCAGAAACAGAGGACTCGAAACGCGGGCCTCGGCTTCGTCAATGCTGAGCAGATCGTTCATCGCTACGCCAATTAAGGGCCGCAGATCAGCCACGCCGCTGATTGAAACAATGCGTTTGATGCGCTGAGCAACCAGTTCCGGCAGCTCGGACTCTCTCGCGCCCATCATTGTGGCGAGATGTCCGCCGGCGGAGTGCCCGGCAATCACCATTGGGCCGTCTGTCGCTGCCTCGTGGGTGACTTCGAGCGCACGAACCATTTGTTTGACGATGCCGCTGATGCTGATGTCAGGACACAGCGTATAGCTGGGTAACGCGACGGCCCATCCACGCGCGAGCGCACCCGCCGCGAGATGACTGAAATACTCGCGCCCAAAGTAACTCCACCACCCGCCGTGAATAAAAACGACGAGACCCTCAGCAGTGCTTTCTGGTTGAAAAAGATCGAGTTTTTCTCGTGCTTCGGGGCCGTAGGATAACGTGCTAGGTGGATGCGATGCGCGAAACGCCGCTGCGTCTCGCCCCCACGCATAGAAATAATCCTCGTAGGTCGGAATCGCGGCGCGATTGTCGTAGGCGGCGGTCCAATCAGTGATTTGTTCCCAGTCTGTCTGCATTTAACAAACCTTTATTCTAAATTCTTTTTTTGCAAGCGGTTGCAACGCGACATTATGACTTTCACTCTATATCCGGGATTGTTAGGGAACCTCTCATGATAAATGGGGCAAGTTCGAGCCTACCTGATTGACATCCGCCGGAGGAAAGCGCGTGCTGGAGCATGGGATACGAAACGAGGCTCTTGAGCTGGGTCTCGAAGCTGAGACCGTTTTTTACAACGATCTTCCACCTGCGCTCATAGAGCACGGCGTTCAGAACGGTGAGGGTCAGCTCGCCCCCGGTGGTGCGTTTCTCGCGCTGACCGGCCAACACACCGGCCGCTCGCCAAAAGATAAATTTACGGTCAGAGATGCATCGACCGAAGACACGGTCGATTGGGTTAACAACGCTGATATGAGCGCAGAGCATTTCGATGCGCTGCACGCGGACATGATTGCCCACGCCAAGGGCATGAAGCTCTACGTCCAAGACTTGTCTTGTGGTGCGGACCCATCGTTGCAGATCAACGTGCGTTTCGTGAACGAGCTGGCGTGGCACATGCTGTTCATTCGCAACATGATGCGCCGTCCCGGAATGGATGCGCTGTCGAGCTTTCAAAACGAGTGGACGGTATTGAACCTGTCCTCCTTCAAGGCGGACCCTGCGCGGCATGGCTGTCGGTCCGAGACGGTGATCGCCGTCAGCTTCACCAAAAAGACGGTGCTGATCGGCGGCACGTCTTATGGCGGCGAGAACAAGAAATCGATCTTCGGCGTGATGAACTATGTCCTGCCGGAAAAAGGCGTGATGCCGATGCACTGTTCGGCAAATCATGCCAAGGGCGATCCAAGCGACTCAGCGGTATTCTTTGGCCTGTCGGGTACGGGTAAAACAACTCTGTCTGCGGACCCCAATCGCATTTTGCTGGGCGATGACGAGCACGGCTGGTCCGATGGCGGTATCTTTAATTTCGAGGGCGGCTGTTACGCGAAGACCATCAATCTGCGTGAAGAGGCCGAGCCGGAAATCTACGCGACGACATCGCAGTTCGGATCGGTGCTGGAAAATGTCGTGATGGATCCGGTCACGCGCGAATTGGATTTTGACGATGCGTCGCTGACGCAGAACACGCGGGTTTGCTATCCACTGGATATGATCCCCAACGCATCTGAAACGTCAGTTGGCGGTGTGCCCAAGAATATCATTATGCTGACCTGTGATGCGTTCGGCGTGTTGCCTCCGATTGCGCGGCTAACGCCTGCACAAGCGCAGTATCACTTCCTGTCGGGCTTTACCGCTAAAGTGGCGGGCACCGAAAAGGGCGTTACCGATCCTGAACCAACTTTCTCGACCTGTTTTGGTGCGCCCTTCATGCCGCGTCGCCCCAATGAGTACGGAGATTTGCTCAAGCGTAAAATCGCCGAGACCGGCGCGACCTGTTGGTTGGTGAATACCGGTTGGACTGGCGGCGCGCACGGCACTGGTTCGCGAATGCCGATCCGCGTTACTCGTACATTGCTGACTGCTGCCCTGAACGGCTCTCTGACTGCTGCGAGTTTCCGCAAAGACGCCAATTTCGGTTTTGATGTGCCGGAAGCCGTCGCGGATGTGTCTGATGTGATCCTGAATCCTCGCCAGACTTGGGCGGACGGCGAGGCGTATGACGCGCAAGCGAAAAAGCTGGTGCAGATGTTCATCGACAACTTTGCGAAATATGAGGCGGATGTCGAAGCGGATGTTTTGGCTGCGGCACCCGGCGCAGCCTAGTGGCAGCGCTCGACCTGATCTAAATAACGCGCCGTTCCAACAGGGGCGGCGCGATTTTCGTATGTGCTGCCTCCTCAACGCCAATGATTGGGTCGATATTCTTTCAGGTCGTCAACGCCTTCCGGAGGCGGTGATGGTTCGAGGGGTTCCGGTTCTTTGAGAGGCTCAAAGAACTCCGGCGGGTACATGATCCGCGCAATAATCAAAGAAATGATCACAACGGTTGCGATCGTTCCGGCGATGACCCAACCAATATACGTCAAGATCATGGGTGCCTCCACATCGTCACAGAGGATACGGCACGAAGAGAATAAGTAAACCTGCGCAGATCATGGCGAGCCTTTGAATTACGGGGCGTGGGGCGATGACCCCTTGCGAAATCAGGGCGAGGCCAACGCCGACTTTCAACGCCGCGAGTAGAGCATGAACGGGCGTCTCCGCCAAGGCGGTCAAGGGAGGGTTTGCGATCATGCCGAGTGGAATAAGATAAAGGCCGATCCCCAGTGCCATCGCAGCCCCTGCGACTTTCAGCCAGTTCTCTTCAACCATCGCTGCCGCGATAAAGACAGGTCCACAAACTGGCGGTGTGATGGTCGAGATCAAAGCAAACCAGAAGACAAAGAGATGAGCTTGTAGGGCAGTTAAGCCAAGCTCTTGCAGCGCTGGACCGGCGACCGAAACACAAATGACATAGGCGGCGGTCGTCGGAACTTCCATGCCGAGGATCAGGCACGCCGCTGCCGTCAACAGCAGAGCTGGCCAAAGTTGCCCACCCGACGCGGACAGGATCAACGAGGTAATCTTGATGCCGAGTCCGGTGAGGCTCAGCACGCCGATGATCAGAGATGCACACAAAATGATGGACGCAATGGTCGCGATCTGGTGTCCGGCGGTGATGCAGGCGTGGGTGAGCCGGTTGAGGAGTGTCTTTGGTGGCAACAGTCCGACGTTGCCCGCCCGTTTTTGCCCGAAAATCAGCAATCCGGTTGCGGCAAGAATGGCAAGGCACGCGGCATATTGTGGTGTAAAGCCA
>CAZJWF010000084.1:0-9795 GCA_964549375.1 uncultured Neomegalonema sp. | reverse complement strand
CAATCCGGTTGCGGCAAGAATGGCAAGGCACGCGGCATATTGTGGTGTAAAGCCAGAGACGAACATCCCCCATAGCAAAACACCGAAGGGAACAAAGAAAAATGCCGAGGTAATCAGAACGTCGCGTAGGGAAGGGCGGTCTTCTTCTGCGATGGCGCGTAGGTCATGGCGTACTGAAAACGCGTTGACGCCAACCCACACTGCGAAGAAATATAATAGCGCGGGCAACAGGGCGGCGGCCATGATCCCCGTATAGGCGACTCCGGTCAGCTCGACCATCACGAACGCGCCCGCCCCCATTAAGGGCGGCATAATCTGCCCGCCAGATGACGCAACTGCTTCGACCGCTCCGGCCAAAGCCTTGGGATATCCCAGTCGTGTCATGGCAGGCAATGTAACAGCACCCGTAGACGCAACATTGGCACTGGCAGACCCCGAAATCGAACCGAACAGCGCCGAGGACAGAACTGAGACTTTCGCCGCCCCACCCTTGAGGTGCCCTGCGCCTGCTGCGGCGAGATTCATAAAACCTTGGCCCGCTTCGCCCGCGTTCAGCACGGCACCCATGATGACGAAGATCGCAACGATGCTGACAGAGACCCCGGTGAGCGATCCCCACAAACCGCCTTCAGAAACCGTCAATGCTCCCAGAAAACTGCCAAGAGGCATACCGGGATGGCCGAACTCACCGCTGATGTTATTTCCAAAAAGCCCATATGCCAAAGCGAGTGCGGCGACGATGGGTAGCGGCCAACCGATGGCGCGTCGCGCCATTTCGAGGACAACACAAATCAAGATTGCTGCAATGAAGTATTGCAGGTTGCTTTCGAGATACCCGTACTGGTTTGCCAGTGCGCTTTCATTCCACGCGATATAGGCGCAAGCGGCAATGCCGATAAGGGTCAATAGAATTCCTGTTGTTCTTGCGGCGCGGCCCTTCGCGATAAAGATCAATACCCACGGCATTGCCAGTGCCATGTGCAAAGGGCGCGAGATAAGATTGGGGATTAAGCCGGAGAAAATCAGCCACAGATGAAAGGCAATCGAGGCTGCCCCGAGCGACGGCCAAAAGAAGGACTTTAGCGCAAACACGGGTTGGCGCTTCCATTGTGGTCGGTCGGACTTTGGCTAAGAGTATCAGCCGCGCAAAAAGAGCACCCCGGCGCGAAGCCGGGGCGGGGCAGAGTCTTTTCAAGCAGTGCGGTCAAAGCGCTGCGGCTTATTTTATCCAGCCGACGCTTTTGTAATAGCGCATCGCGCCGGGATGGATTTCGCCGTCGATATTGGCCAAAAAACTCTCGTCGACGCCATCCCACCAAGCGGCATCTTTCGCCATTGCCTTTTTATTGCGCCAATAGGTGCGGGTCAGTTGATAGGCGGTCTCGTTGTCCATCGACGTTGTCGTGTAGGCGACCACTGGCAGAGACGTGGTGACAATGGGTTCTTCCTGACCTTTGTAGGTTCCGGCGGGGATTTCCAACCGCGTCCGTTTGGTCTGCGCGATTTGATCTTCGGTCAGCGATAACACTTTCAAATCCATGCTGGCCGCAGCTTCGATCACATTGGGCGCAGGAAAAGAACCGGCCGTGACAAAACCGTCGATTTGTTCGTTCTTCATCGCAGGCACTGCATTGCTGAGTTCTGCGTCGACTTGCATCACACTGTCTTCGACGCCGAAGAGACCGAGATATTTTGCGCCTTCTTTGGCCCCAAAAGACCCCTTGCCCAGCAAAATTGATTTCCCAGCAAGTTGATCGATATTCGTCACGTCACTATCGGCTCTCACAACGAAGTGCATGGTCAGGGACGGAATAGGAAAAAGAGCACGGATTTCCTTGTAGGCTGGATTCTCTTTACCCTCGAACATCGCCTTGCCCGCTCCGGCGAGCCGAACAAGCACAGGCGGCGTTGTGAAGACATAATTGCCGGTGCGACGGGTGGCCTCAATTACGTTCTGAACGGAGCCTTGGCTCTCTTCGACCGTGAGGATGATATCGCCATTCGATGCGGCTTTCATGGCTTCCGCCAGTTGAACGGCCATCTGAAAATAAGATGACGTGCTTTTTGCGGATTTATACGTGACGCGAGTCTCGGCTTGGGCCGAGGTTATCGCGAGGGCCGCGCCGAGTGCGATGGTGCCGAGTAGTGTGACGATCTTCATGGCGGTCTCCTTGAAACATTCGCGCTAGAGTTTGCCGCTTTAGCGCGATGTTTCAAGAATTGTATCCAACAGCTTGCGTCACTGCGCCGCGGGTCAGTGGCTTGGCAGGCCCTTATACGCCAGCGGGCCCCAGACCCGTTTCACCGTTTGATTTCGACGACATCCGTTCCGGTAATAGCGATAGCGGATCGGGTTTTTCGTATGGTAATCTTGGTGATACGTCTCAGCGGGATAGAATTTCGCGACGTCCAAGATCGGCGTGACAATCGGCTTTTTCGGCCATTCACGTTTTTCTAGTTCCGCTTTTGACGCTTCTGCAGCAGCACGCTGTTCTTCGGTGACGAAAACCGCTGTGCGATAGGAATCGCCGCGATCACAGAACTGACCACCAGGATCGGTGACATCAACCGAGTGCCAAAATGCTGTAAGTAGGTCTTCGTAACTGAGGGTTTCAGGGTCGTAGATGATCTGGACCGCTTCATAATGAGCGGTGCCTCCTGCAGCCTTATAGTGGGTCTGATAATTCGGATTATCGCGGGTTCCGCCGGTATATCCTGATGTTGTCGAAATCACGCCGGGAAGGGCGTCCATATCCGACTCCAGACACCAAAAGCATCCACCTGCGAAAATTGCGACGGCTTGTCCTTCTTCGACTTTTGGCAAATCGGCCATGCCGTCATCAGCTTTTGAGGGAGAGACGACCCATAAAAACCCGACGAACGCGAGCAATGTCAGGAGCGTATCACCAAATTTAGAAATCAACCGCGAGACCATTTTTTTCCCAATCTCCAAATCGCACCGGCTCTGCGCCGCCGCGTCCGCCTTGTTCCGGCGGTAAATCCATAGCCTGTTGCGCTTTTTTGCGCTCCTCGGCCTCCTTGAGCGCCCGTTCCGCAATAGATGGATCGGGTCGTTTTACGTCGCTCATGATTGCAATCCTGTCCAAACTGGCTGTCTTGCACCTATATACGCTATGCATACTCCGAGACCAAAACGAGGCGACACACGGAAATGTCAGGAAAAAACGCAGTTAAGACAGGGTTACTGCTGCTGGTGATGGCTGCGTTGTTCTTGCTGGTCGGATGGGTGATTGGTGGAACGGGTGGGATGATTCTGGCGCTGATTGCTGCTGCAGGGACCAATATATTTGCGTGGTGGAACAGCGGAAAGATGGTGCGCCGGATGCAAGGCGCGCATGAGTTGTCTCGTGACCAGTCGCCGGAACTGTTTGACATGACCGAAGCGCTTGCGCTGCGGGCCGAGATTCCGATGCCGAAACTGTACGTCATGGAAAGTGAGCAGCCCAATGCGTTTGCCACCGGCCGGAACCCTGAAAATGCCGCGGTGTGTTTGACAACTGGCATTATCCGAGCGTTGAATCCGTCGGAGCTCGCCGGAGTGATCGCGCATGAAATGGCGCATATCCGAAACTATGACACGTTGACGATGACATTCACCGCGACGATGGCAGGGGCGATTTCGATGTTGTCTCAGTATGTCTTCTGGTTTGGAGGTGGTCGCCGAGATGGACCTTTGGGGCGTGCGGGCCTGCTGGTCGCGGCCATCGCTGCACCCTTGGCGGCACTGGTCGTTCGAATGTTTGTCAGCCGCACGCGTGAATACGAGGCGGATCGGATTGGCGCGCAAATCTCTGGTCAGCCTCTTGCGCTTGCCTCTGCGCTGCAAAAGATCGCTGAGATGAGCAAACGCAGCATGCTCAGACGTGCGCGGCGTCATCCGGCGACCGCACATGTTTTTATCATCAACCCTCTGACCACCGCGAAGGGGGTCGATTCCTGGTTTTCGACCCATCCAGCAATTGAAAACAGGATTGCACAGTTGCAAGAAATAGCGCGCCAGATGGGACGGATTGCTCCGGCTCCCCTTCCTCATTCTCTGCCTCCCGTTGAGGGCCACGCTCCGCCGCATCGCCGGTCTCGCTGGGGGCTACCTCAGACTCGGAATATGCGAGGGTGAGCATCGCTGGATTGCCCGCTCGGGAAGCGGCATTAACGGCTTTGAGGGCTGTTCTCGACAAGGAATTCTCGTTGGATGTGGCATGGCGTGAAGCCAAGCTGACGACGCTCGACCCGCGAGATGTAGGCTTTGCGAGGGTTTTGGTGCTGACCACCTTGCGTCGATTGGGGTCAATTGATGCCGTACTTGATCAATTTCTGCGTAAGCGGCCCGTGGGCGGCAATGCGGTCGCGGTTCATATCATGCGGATTGCTGCGGCGGAGTTGCTTGCGCTGGATGGGGCTGCCCATGCTGCTGTCGATAGCGCCGTCCGCCTGACCAAAAAACAAAAGAACCTCGGCAAGCTGTCGGGGATGGTCAATGCGGTGTGCCGCAAGGTTGCGGGTGAAGGCGTAAGGCTGTTCGATCAGATCGACAGTGAAAAGGTCGATACGCCCGCTTGGTTGTGGATGCGTTTGGTTCATGATTACGGCGAAGAGACCGCACGAGGGATTGCGACGGCACATCGCAATGGTGCGCCGCTTGATTTGTCCATCCGAGACGATCCCGCGGGATGGTCCGTTCGTTTGGCAGGCACTCTGCTCCCCAGCGAGACAGTCCGGTTAACCGATGCCGGTGCCGTGCCAGATTTGCTGGGTTACACCGAAGGAGCGTGGTGGGCACAAGATGCGGCGGCGGCGCTACCGGCGCGGTTGCTCGGAGATGTAAAAGGCAAACGAGTTCTGGATCTTTGCGCGGCACCTGGCGGAAAAACCATGCAGCTCGCGGCGGCAGGTGCTCATGTGACAGCGCTTGACCTCTCGGAAGTGCGGATGAAACGCCTAATCGAAAACCTAACCCGCACACGATTGTCGGTGGATGTGGTGACAGCGGACGCGCTGGATTGGGAACCGAAAGAGGCTTTTGATGCGATTTTGCTGGATGCACCATGTTCGGCGACAGGTACGATCCGCCGGCACCCTGATTTGCCGTATCTCAAGTCGGGTAAAGAACTGACCTCTCTGGTGCCGCTACAAGATGCTCTGCTTGATCGTTCGGTTGGCTGGCTGAAACCGGGGGGTGCGATGGTCTATGCGGTGTGCTCACTGCTTCCCGCAGAAGGACCAAGACGGATGCGAGCCTTTTTAGACCGGACGCCGGGGATTGAGATGATCCCGTTGATGCCGGGCGCAGGGATCGATCCTGAGATGATTGTCGACGGCGCGCTGCGAACTTTACCGCATCATTGGACCGATCGAGGCGGGATTGACGGGTTCTATGCTGCACGATTGAGAAAGGCCGCAGAGCCGCCCACGCTCCGTTTGGGATAACGAAGATCGCAGGGGAAGGGATCAACCCCTCCCCTGATATTCTACGAACCTTCGTAATACTCACTCTGACCGCCAACAAAGCTTTGCCAGCCGAACCAATAAGCAATGTGACCGGGCAAGCGAGCCAGCCTTTGCCCCGATGTGTTTGTAAGATGCTCTTCCCCGACTGTCCAAACACCATCCGAGGCGCTGAGTTGTTTGCGGTTTATCGGTTGGAACTGTCGGCCCCCGGAGTCATAGGCACGCACTGTTCGCGTTGCGGCATCCCCGATTAGAACGACGTTCTGGAGTCCGACACGGTCGTTGATTACGCGCCCTCCTTGAAATGCGCGTAGCGGATAGGCTTTCGCTCCTGCGGTGACACGCAGGCCGAAAACATAATCCTTCTGCCCTAAATTGCGTCCGCCTCCCAGCGATGGAAACATGAGGTCTGGCGAGTTGAAATACTCATTATACACGACGCCCGACCCATAATTTCGGCGGTGTCCGGTATTCAGAGATAGTACCCGTGTATCGGGGTGGTCAGAGCGCCATTCTCGCCAGCTCGTGATAGTGACAGGGCGGGTTTTCAGTTCAATTCCACTGCTGACTAAAGGTCCAGCAACCGGTTTTCCGGTGAATTGGTTCCAAAGACTGTCGGTGGTGCGATCAAACATGAGTTTGTTGGACCGGTATAGAAAACCACTCGATCCAAAAACGAAGGGCGAGCTTTGTCCCGGTATGGCGGTCTCATACAATACGCCGGCACCGCAGAGCGTACAGTAGGCTAGGGCGACCGGTACGCCGCCGATCACATCATTGAACATCTCGTGCCAGCCCATAATCCGCAGCGGATAGGCGCGGGCATCGCCGTTTATCTCCACCCCAAAGACTAAATCATCTTCGAGCAAATAACTTGCATCTCGTGCCGAGATCAGTGGGGGATTATCGAGTGACGGAATACCGTCTACTCGCACCCCACCCCATGAAATCTCTTCGAGGCGGATTCGCATATTCGCTGGGTTGCTGCGTTCCCCTCCCAAGAATCGACGGAAGTTCGGGTCGATCCGTTCCAACGATTGCAGTTTGAGTGCCCGATAACTGGGATGTGGTCTGATCTCTGGATGTGCTTCTTGCCAGAGCATTGCGTCAAACCAGCTTTGAACGTTTTCCCCGGTTAAGCGCTGCATCGCGCGTTGATAATCTTGTCGGAGCGCACCGCGCCCTTGATACCGCATTCCCAGAATAATCGCAGGCACAGCATCGCGGTGACCCTCGCGCGCCGCCGTATCAAGCGCAGCCCGTGCCGCCGCCGGATCGCCAAAAACAATATCACGGCTCAGTGCGCCGACATCTGCCGCGTGGGCCGCTAGGCTCGTTGCGGATAGAAAAAGCCCGATCGTCAATCGCCTAAGAAAAAACCGCATCACCGACTCCTTCACCTTTACATTGCGGTGGAGATTGCTCCTCAGAAAGCAACAGTCGAATCACGAGCCGACGCATTGTGGTGAATGAATTTCACTTACCTAAGGGCAGCCCTAACTCATTCATGAATGGTTTAGCGTGCTTGGAAACGATGTTCTTTAGCATCTCTTCACTGCAACACTTTGTTACGTTGTAAAAAATTGAGGGTTGCGCTCACGAATCTGTGGGCGCAAAAAGGGTGAGAGGCAGTTTGTTGAGGTGCTAAGGGGCTAAAAAAAAGAGGAAAATCTTCGCGACTAATAAGAATAATGCCGGTAAAACAAATAATTAAGGTAATAGTCACGATACTGACGATCCTCAGGACTTGTTAACTTTTCCCCGTTAGCTCTTAACAACATTGATTAACAGGACGAGCGCCGAGGGCTTTAACTATGAGAATTTTGCTGATCGAAGACGACAGCGCGATGGCACAGAGCATCGAGCTGATGCTGAAGCAAGATGGCTTCAACGTCTACACGACGGATCTCGGCGAAGAGGGCATCGACCTCGGAAAGCTGTATGATTACGATCTGATCCTTCTTGATCTGAACCTTCCTGACATGAACGGCTACGACGTTCTTCGCACCCTGCGTGTTGCGAAGGTCGGAACGCCGATTCTGATCCTGTCCGGCATGTCGGGGACGGAAAACAAGGTCAAAGGCTTCGGCTTCGGTGCTGATGACTACATGACCAAGCCTTTCAACAAAGAAGAGCTGATTGCCCGTATCCATGCGATTGTTCGCCGCTCAAAAGGCCACAGCCAATCGGTCATCGAGACCGGCGACATCAAAGTAAACCTCGATGCGAAAACGGTCGAAGTAAACAATCAACGTGTCCACCTGACCGGCAAAGAGTATCAAATGCTCGAACTGCTTTCGCTGCGTAAAGGTACGACGTTGACGAAAGAGATGTTCTTGAACCATCTCTATGGCGGCATGGACGAGCCAGAGCTGAAAATCATCGACGTCTTTATCTGTAAGCTCCGCAAGAAACTGTCGGCAGCCACAGGCGGTCAGAGCCACATCGAAACCGTTTGGGGTCGCGGCTATGTCCTGCGTGATCCTGAAGGTGGTGTTGAGTCTCTACCAGAAGCGGCAAGCGCCTAACGCCCCGTTCTCAACGTCTTCTCGAATTGACGAAAAAGGCCAGTGTTTCGCTGGCCTTTTTCTTGTGCGGATTGTGAAAAAGAATCGGTGGACCAAGGCGATGTCACGTGCTGTTGCGGGCCCAGTTACATTCCCGACTGTCCACAAATAGAGGAGGTGCGCTCCTCTTGCAGGTTTATCCTGGGTTTCTAACTCTCATCATTTGCTTAGGCGTCCCCCGTATTTGGAGACATTTGTCGGCAAATAAACTTTTGAGATTGGGCGTAGTGTCGGCCCGGCGCTGGGTGGGGCGTCGTGGTTCATATCCCGCGTTCTGATGGTCAGTTGGTGGACCTGTGGTTCACGAACACACTGCCGCCGTCACATAAACATCTCACTGGGCGGGGGAGGAGCTTTATTCGTCATCTCCGCGAGCACCCTTGCTGCACTGTATGTCGGTCTCTTGCGGCGATCTGTCCGCAGCACTCGTCGTGCACGGCACCTCCTCAGTCCGACTCAAAAAGGCCCCGCGTTGCTGGGGCCTTTTTTGTCGTCCGTATGGATAGTGCCGCTTGAGCACCCTGAGAACTTCGTTCGATCAGCCGAACAAGAACCGGTAAGCAACCCAACCGATTCCAACCAATCCGATGATCGCTCCGATCCCAATAATTGGCATCGCGATACGTTTTTGCTTACGTTTCGTATCAAGTGCGGCTTGAAGGTCATCGTCGTCCAGCGTGTCGTCAATGTCGGTCTCGCCGAGAGGCTGGTTATCACTTTCGAAGGCCGCGACCAAATCGTCTTCGTCCATGTCCATATCAGCGTCAACAAGCTGATCGTCTTCAGGTGCTTTTTTGGCCTTTGACTGGAGAAGTCGGGAGAACAGGCCTTTTTTCTTCGGCTGAACACCTGACTCGGGATCCATTACTCCGCTGTCAGCATTGGCGGATGCTACACCCGATTCTGCATCAGCTTCTGCTTCGGAAGATGCGGCGCTACGCAGCTTGCGGCGAAGGCTGTTGATGGACGGTTTTCCATCATCATCGAAGACCTTTTCGAAATCTTCATCCAGCCGGGACTTGCGTGCGCGATCACGGCGGCGACCACGTGCACCGGGAATAAGGCGCAGGGTATCGGCAGCGTCGTCTTCGACGGCTCCCGTTCCAATAACGGCCTCATCGGCGTTAGACATTTCGGCTTGTGCTGATTCTTCGACCGATGGTTGAGCTTCCGAAACACGCTGCTCTTCGGCAATCAGCTCGGCGTCTGCCTCAGCTTCCGGTTTGGCTGTCTGCTGAGTTTTTGGTTTGACCATCGTCGCCGTGCTGGACGTAGGAGCAGAAGCGGCTTTCGCGGCTACTGCCGCCGCGCCTGCACCGGCCGCTGCCGCGACTTTAGTTCCAATGCCGGTATCGGTATCAGTTGCCGCAGGTGCTTCGCCTGCTGCTGCGGCCCGAGCGGCCTCCAGCTTTTCCATCCGTTGCTTCATCGTCTTGGATGGAGTCCAGCGTTTCGTGCCGACACGTCGGTCATCGACTAATTCGCTCACACGTTTTGCCGTGCTGCCACGCGATTCATCGAATTGCGATTCGGCTGCTTGGGCAATCCGGTCAAAAATATCCAAAGATCCGGCATTCCTCGATGTTTCGAGTTCGCGTTCGGCCGCAGCGATGTGCGGGGCAACGGCTTCATCACGGGGGGATGAAGGTGCCGCCAGTTCCGCTGCATAATCGAGCGACTGTTCGTCGAAATCGTCTTCGCTTTCTGCGAGGGCTCCGATCGCGTGTCCGAATTTGCTCATGGCATCATCGCCTGTCTT
>CAZJWF010000083.1:0-13881 GCA_964549375.1 uncultured Neomegalonema sp. | reverse complement strand
ACGTGGACTTAGAACGGGCATTGGATACTCAGCGGGTGAGGCTGCTCCGGCTTGTGACGGGGTGGGCTATCCTGCTGGGGGCTCTGTCCGTTGGCCCGTTGGCGCTGCCTGTGCCGCGCTGGGTTCGCGCGTTCTTTGAGACGGTGTTGATCCGAGCGGAATTGGCCGCGCAATATCTGCTGTACACCTGTGCCGTGATTGATGGCAAAGGTGATGTGGTTGAAGGCGGGCCGGCGGCGCGCGTGTGCCGCGCGGCGGAGGCAGAAACGCCCTCGGTAGAGGCGTTGCTGCACCGGATGAAGGTGCTGTGCGAGGTGCTGGATCATCTGCCGCGTCATGCGCGGCGGTTGGTGCGGGTGCGTCAGCGCGCCGGGGTCGCCTTTGATTATGCGGCGCCGAAGCGGTTTGCTCCCGCGTGGAATTGGCTGGTGATGGTTCGCACGGATTGGACCGTGCCGCGTGTGGAGCGCCCGCCAGACAAGCACGATTTTGGCTTTGATTCAGAGGTCCGACCTCCCCTCGCGATGCGGGCGGGAGGCGTAGGGCGTTGGTGGGTCAGAACCTTTTGGCTAAGGGTCCAGATCGCGCGCTTCGTCCGATAGCATGATCGGGATGCCATCGCGAATGGGATAGGCGAGTTTGGCTTGATCGCTGATGAGTTCTTGCGACGCGCGATCATAACGCAGTGGTCCGCGCGAAACCGGGCAAACCAATGCTTCAAGCAGCTTTGGATCAACTTGCCGGGGTTCCGTCGTGGCCCCGTCGCGCTGATCTTCTGCGATTTCGTTTTCTTCACTCATTGAAGGCTTCTCTGCGAGTCTTGTCCGGCGGAGTCAATTCTTAGCAATGCGGTAAGCGTTTCGCGTCGCTCTTTGAGGCCTTCAGCTTCGAGCAGGGCTTGTTTCTCACCTGCTGAAAACGGACACATCATGCACAGAGCGTTGATGATGCTTTCCTCCTCGGCTTGGCCCAGAGCTTCCCAATCCGTATCGAGATGTTTCGCTTGGAAATAGCCGTTCACAAGGGCGAGGAAACTCTCTTTATCGAAATCAGGATCATCGCATTGCGGGCGTTTAGGATCGAGCATATACGCATCCCACCCCGCCGAGACCCGGCGATAGGGTTGGAAGCCCTCAATTTCCTCACGAACCTGAAACCGCGAAACGCCGCTCAACGCGATGAGATACCGTCCGTCATCGGTTTCTGAAAACGTGACGATCCGCCCCGCGCATCCGACATCGTAAAGTTCCTGTCCCGTTTCTCGCGATTCGCAGCACCGCGGCTGAATCATCCCGATCAACCGATGCTCGGTCTTGAGCGCATCATCGACCATCGCGAGATAGCGCGGCTCGAATATGTTGAGCGGCAGTCTGCCCCGCGGCAGCAAAAGCGCGCCCGGAAGAGGGAAGACCGGAATAACTTCCGGCGCGCTTTGCAACGTAAAGCGGGGCTGAACTGGGCTCATGCAAACATCAGCGATGAGAGGCGGCGGCGACCTTTGAGTGTGAGAGGGTCGGTTGGGCCGAGTGCCTCGAAGACTTTGAATAATTGCTCGCGGGCGGCCCCCTCGTTCCACTCGCGGTCCTTGCTGAAGATGGTGAGCAGCTCGTCAATCCCTTCTTCATTCTGCCCGTTGCCAATGAGCGCAAGGGCATAATCCATCCGCGCCTGATGATCATCCGGGTTGGCCTGAACCGCAGATGCCAGCCCCGCCGTATCGCCGCCGCCGCCGGTCGACTCTGTCAGGTCGATCATTGACCGGACCTGAGTCACGAGCGGATCGTCGGCTTTGTCGGCCGGGACCATTTCCAATGTTTCGCGGGCGCGTTCCAGATCGCCGCTGGCCGCGTAGCATTTGGCAAGTCCTGCGATAGCACGCAGGTTCTCAGGCTTAACGCCGAGGATCTGAGCGTAGACTTGTGCCGCCTCGCCGCTCGCGCCTTCGGTGACAGCCTGATCCGCCGCGTCGAGCATCGTGTCGATTTGGTCTTCTTCGCCGCCCGCGCCGCCGCCTGCCTGCATCACCTTTTGCAAAAAAGCGTCAATTTGGCTCGGCGTCTGTGCGCCCATGAAGCCGTCAACCGGCTGGCCCCCGGCAAAGCCGAAAACAGCAGGGATGGATTGGACGCGAAGCTGCCCGGCAATCTGGGGATTTTCATCAATGTTAATCCGAACCAGCTTCGTCTTACCGCCGGTTTTGCGAACGGCGTCTTCAAGCTGCGGTCCGAGCGTTTGGCACGGCCCACACCAAGGCGCGGTGAATTGAACCACCACCGGCGTTGTTTGTGACGCCTCAATTACGTCAGTCATGAATCCCGCATCGGTGCCATCCATGACGACATTGCCGCCCGCACCCGCAGGAGAGTTTCCACCTAATTCCAGCATTAAATATCCTCGTGTTCCTGCGCCTTAATCTGGCGCGTCGAAATCCACCAACAGTGCGGTGTGTCCACAGGCTGCAATAAATTTCGCCAGTCCTTCTGACGAGATAGCCGTCGTTGCCTCATTGTGTAGGGGGTGAGCGTGAATCAGATCAGAATCCGCCAGCGCAGCATCCATTGCGAAGGTCACTTTTTTGTTTGTGTCACGATCGTTGATCAGTGAAAAAGGCGTTACTGCGCCCGGACGCACGCCCAGCGTTTCCCACAAAAGGTCGGGTTTTCCAAAGCTTAGGCGCGCGGAGCCGATTGTCTTATCTAACGTCTTCATGTTGACTGTCCGATTTTCAAGACAGGTCAAAAGGAACAACCGGCTTTTTTTGTCTTTTAGGAACAGATTCTTGATATGTGCTCCCGGCAAGTCGCCGCGCAGCGCTTTGCTTTCCTCGACGGTATGCAGCGGGGGATGGGTGACAGTTGTCGTTTCGATCCCTAGATCGTCCAGAAATGCGAAGAGATCTTCCGGGCTTGCGGGCATCACATCGCCTCCATTGCGTTGATCGCGTCAGCTTTGGCGAGCAGCCGGTTCGCTGTCTCGACGTGCAGGTTTTCCACGATCTTGCCATCGACGACCGCAACGCCTTCACCCTTTTCAGTGGCCTCCTGAAAGGCCGCGACCTGACGACGCGCGAGATCAAGAGCGGCTTCGTCGGGCGAGAAAATTTGGTTGCAGGTCTCAATCTGTGCGGGATGAATCAGCGTCTTGCCGTCAAATCCCATCGCGCGCCCTTGCAGGCAAGAGGCTCGCAACCCGTCATCATCCTTAAAGGCATTATAGACCCCATCGACAATGGCTAGCCCATGCGCCTTGGCCGCGAGCATCGACAGGCCAAGGGCGGTGACGACTGGCTCACGCGCAGGGGTGTGCTCGGCGTTTAAGTCTTTGACGAGATCGTTGGTGCCCATGATGAAGCAGCCAAGACGCGGGGTGGCTCGGGCGATCTCTGCCGCATTCAGCATCCCAAGCGGGGTCTCCATCATGGCCCAAAGTAATGTTTCCGGTTTTGCACCGAGGTTTTGCATCTGTTGCTCAATGTCCAGCACCATCTTGGCGCTTTCCACTTTCGGCAACAGGATCGCGTGAGGGGAGGCGGCGCAGGCGGCGGCGAGGTCATCTTGAGCCCACGGCGTCTCCAGACCGTTGATGCGGATTACTAATTCACGCGCGCCATAGCCGCCTTCTTGGACAGCTTGCGCGACAAGCGAGCGGGCATTGGCCTTTTCATCCGGCGTGACGGCATCTTCCAGATCAAGGATTAGCGCATCGGCGGGCAGGGTCTTGGCCTTTTCCAATGCGCGCTCTTTCGAGCCGGGCATGTAAAGGACGGAGCGGCGGGGGCGGTTAAGATCAATCATGATTATCATTTCATCTGTCGGAACTTTTCGTTCCTGTTAGCGGCTTTGACCGCGCTGCGAAAGTCATAGGCGCGTTTCTTGACGTGCCCGATTTTGAAGCTCAGGCTGTGCGGATGAACCCCTACTTGCCCCGCCTCGATTTATCGGACCCCGGCTTCTCGACCCGTTCGGACGAGATGAAGGCGGCGCGGGCGGCACATTGGTGCGCGCGGACGCCGTATGGTCTGGCCGTTTTGCGCTATCGCGAGGTCGGGTTGTTACTGCGGGACCGGCGGTTACGGCAAGGGTCGCACGCTTGGCCGGACCGAAACGGATTGGAAGGGCCTTTCGCGGAGTTTTGGAAACGCAGCGTAATCAGCCGTGAGGGGCCGGATCATCGGGCGCTACGTGATCTGTGCGTGCCGGTTTTGTCCGAAGCGTTTGTCGCGGGATTGGTTCCGACATTCGACCGGATTGCGGATGATCTGTGCGCGGGGCTGGCCGCGCGGCGGGGATGCGAATTTCAGGAAGACTTTGCGATTCCGTTTGCGGGGCAAGCCATCTGTGCACTGCTGGGGATTGAGACGGCCGCGTGGCGCAGCATCTCGCATGATGCGTCTGATCTTGGTTTGGCAATGGGGGTGGAGTGCAAGCAACACGAGCCGGTCTTTAATGCGGCATGTGTGCGCCTGACTGCATTGGCCGCTGAACTGGTGGATCGTGCGCGGCGCGGGGAAGATCGAACGAGCTATATTGCGGGACTGGTCGCGCGGTTCGATGGGTCTGGTCTGGATGAGGTTGATTTACTCGATCTGATTGTGATCTCGATCTTTGGCGGTGTTGATACCACGCGCTCTCAATTGGGGCTTGGCTTGTCGCTGTTTATGGATAGGCCAGCGCAATGGGATGCTTTGCGCCGCGATCCCTCACTGGCGGCGAATGCGGTGGAGGAGATCATCCGTGCGAGACCGACAACCACGTGGGTCACGCGCGAGGCGGTGGAGGGTTTTGAGTTTGGCGGTGTTGAGATAGCGCAGGGGACGACCTTGCATATGCTGGTCCATGCCTCGTCTCGTGATCCGGCAATCTGTGACGTCCCAGAGTTCGATATTACCCGGCGATGGAAAAAGCACTTTGGTTTCGGCGGCGGTGCACATCACTGCATTGGACATTTGGTGGCCCGAACCGACATTGCTTGTGCGCTGCGGGCATTGGCTTGGACGTTTGAGACAATTGAACCGGATGGCGAAGCGGAATGGTTGCCAGATAGTGGGAATACGAGCGCGGTGCGCTTGCCGATCAAATATCGCGTTGCAGCCGAGGCTCAGACGTCTTCGTCAATCGCGTGATCGTACCAATTTTCTTCGGCGACCTCGTATTCGGGCACCGTTGCGTTTTGCATCGAGATGCCTGCCCGATGCACCGTCTCCGCCGACCCTGATACCAATGGGTGCCAATCGGCGAGGGGTTTTCCTTCTGCGATGAGCCGATAGGCGCACGTCTTGGGCAACCAGCCCTGCGTTGCCGGTAAGCTTTCGGGCGTTAGGAGGATGCAGCCGTCGACCATCATTTTACGCAAGCTGTAATTCATGCAGCGGCAGGTGGTATCGTCAAAAAGGCGGCAAGCGATGTTGGTGTAGGTCAGCGTGCCATCATCATCGTCTTCGAGTTTGAGCAGACAGCATTTACCGCATCCGTCACACAAACCCTCCCACTGATCTTTCGTCATCTCAGCGAGAGGAACCGTCTCCCAATATTTTTTGCTCACTGGGAGAGGACTTCACTAAATCCGCCGAAAAATGATGTGACGATGAACCAGACCACGAGAATAAACAGCGCGACGGCTAAAACCTGTAAGGTGATGTTGAGCGGGGTTGGACTCCAATCGAGGGGCGGATCTTCGTTGGCTTCATTCGGATCAAGGCCATGACGCTTGCGGACTTCGCGCCCTGACAAAGCGCCTCCGCCTTCATGCCGCAACTGATCGAGTCGCGCCTGCGCGTCTTCGGGTGAGATATCTTTTTTCATGGCGTGAGTATGCCCTTGGTTGGGGCTGGTTTGCAAAGGAATGATCTACGGATTAGCTAACGCAGGCAAAGGAGCTTTGCGATGCACAAACGCGATTTTCAGCAGGTCGATGTTTTCTCGGAGGTTCCGCTTAAGGGCAATCCGGTTGCGGTTGTCTTGGGGGCGGATGGGTTATCAACCGAGGCAATGCAGGATTTTACGCGGTGGATGAACTTATCGGAGTCGACTTTCTTGCTCCAACCCACCGACCCCGCCGCCGATTACAAGGTTCGGATTTTCACGCCGGCTGAGGAATTGCCTTTTGCCGGGCATCCGACGCTCGGATCGTGCCATGCTTGGCTGCGCGCGGGTGGGCAGCCCAAGGGCGAGCACGTAGTTCAAGAATGTGCTGCTGGATTAATTCCTATTCGGCAGGCCGTTGAAACACTGGCCTTCGCCGCCCCTCCTCTGGTGAAAGATGATCCGGTTTCTGAGATTGAATTGGCGAGAATCGTCGCCGGGCTTGGGGTGTCGGCAGGCGATGTTTTACGATCGCAATGGATCGATAATGGACCGGGTTGGGTCGGCGTGATGTTAAAAAGCCGTGTTGCGCTGCTCGCTGTGGAACCCAATTATGATGCGATGGGTGGTTTGGAAATCGGGGTGGTCGCGCCCGGTGAACCAGGGGATGAGACTCAGTTTGAGGTTCGGGCCTTTATGCCAAGTTTGCGAGCCGAGGACCCGGTGACGGGCAGCCTGAATGCCAGCGTCGCGCAATGGTTGATCGGTGAGGGCGTCGCGCCATCCAGTTACGTCGCTGCACAGGGTACAGCGATGAATCGCGCAGGCCGTATTCATGTCTCCAGCGAGGGCGATAACCTCTGGATTGGCGGTAAAACAACGACTTGGGTTGAAGGACAGGTCTTGCTCTAACGAACCTGTGATCGTCATAGCCTCACTCGTGCCAACTTCAGGCGATTGTGATGACCTTGATCGCGACAGACTTCGGGTAGGTCGATAATGTCGCAGGGAAACGCGCGAGGTCTTTATGTTCAAACAATTTTTTGCTGGTGTGCTGTTCGCGGCGTCGGCAGCCATCGCTTCGGCCCCTGCCCAAGCTGAAGGTGTTCCGCTGGAAAGTCAGATTGTGACGGGCTTTCCACCTTTTGCCCCGCCCACTGGCGAAATCCTGTTTGCCGATGGCTCTCGCAAGACCCTCGCTGACTTTCCCGGTGAGCTGGTTCTGGCGACGGTCTGGTTTACCACATGTCCGAACTGCCAAATCGAGATGCCGCAACTGAAAAAGTTGAAGGGCATTTTGGACGAGCAAGGCGTCTCTAATATCCGCATTTTGCCGATCTCGATTGACGAGGTTGTTTTTCGCGAACCGCCGGAAGACGCGATGGCGCGGGTGGAGCGGTTTTATCAGCGCAAAAAGCTCGACGGCCTGCCAATCGCGTTGGACTTGAGAGCGCGCAATGCGGGCCTGTTGTTCAACCCTGATCCCGTGGGAACACCAACGACGTTCTTTATCTCGCCGACAGGTGATATTGTTGCCGTTCTGGAAGGGGCCATCGTCGATTGGACCGCGCCGGAAAGCATTGCCTATCTTCGTTCGCTGGCGGGTGCATGATGCGTAAGCTTCTTCTCAGCCTTTTTATGGTTTTGATGTCTGCAAGCGTTGCCGCTGCTGCTTGTAAAAACCCACTGCGGAAAAACATCTTTATCCAGCCGGGGTTTAAGACCTTTCCTGCACCGGAAACGCCGCCTGAAGTTCCTTACTTGAGGCCCGATGGTACCTCTGGGACTCTGGCAGATTTAGAGGGCAAAGCCTCTATCGTGACATTCTGGTTTCCGCGCTGCCCCGGTTGTCAGCAAGAGGGGCCGTCGCTGAATGCGATGCTCGACAGGTATAAGCCTCAGGGCGGTGTGAACTTTTTGGCCCTCTCGGTTCAGGGAGAGCGCGAGGAAGTCGTTCAATACCTGGCAAGGCGCGGGTACGAGTCGATGGAACCGAACATTGATAACCGGGCGACGTTGTTCCGGGATCTATGCTTTCAGGCGACCCCGGTTCATCTGATCATGAACGCTGATGCGAAGATGGTTGCGGTTCTGGTTGGCCCCCAAGACTGGGAAGGCGAGAATGCGACCATTTTGTTGGAAGACCTGACTACAAAAGGCGGAATCTGACCCTGACGGCGGTCCTACCGCGAGACGTTTTGTCATGAGCGAGCCTCCGGCTCTATACTAAGAGAGATGTTCTATGCGTTTATTTGCTCTCGCGATGGCCTTCATCATGGCGTTCGCGGTTCCCGTCGTCGCGCAAGAAAGCTTTGCGCCGAATGTTCAAATAACCGATGGATCGAAATCGGTCACGAATAACCCCATTATTCATGCGGATGGTCGGGTTGGCAGCCTTGACGAATACCGGGGCGACGTTCTGGTCGTAACGATGTGGCAAGTGCATTGTCCGTTCTGCCGCAGAGAAATGCCGGTTCTGGACCGCCTCGCAGCAGATATGCGAAGCGAGGGCGTTCGTGTTGTCCCACTGGGGCTGGATGAGGATTTCGGTGCAATCAAAGCGCATTTGGCCCGGATGAACTGGCCAAACCTGCCGCCGATCCAAGATGCTGATATGCTGAATGGTTTGATTATGAGCGTCGAACATTTCGGACGCTTAGGCGTTGCCACACCGACCAGCTTTATCATCAGCAAAGATGGCAGGGTGGTTGCAACGGTGTTGGGACTAGTTGACTGGGATGGAGATCCGGCGCGTAATTACCTGCGTTCGCTCGCGGCGTCTTAACCGTTGTTACCAGTTCGTTAACACCTTGCCGCGAGAACGGGGCGAATTGACCTGAGAGGAAGCTGTATGCGTTTCTTTGCCCTGATCATTGCTTTCACAATGGCTTTGACCGTCCCTGCCTCAGCAGAGGAAGGCTTTGCGCCGAATGTGACGCTTATCCCCGATGGCAAAGTGCTGCCGGAGAAGCCGTTGATGTATATCGACGGGAGCCAAGGCAAGCTCTCGGACTTTCGCGGCGACGTACTGGTCCTGACCTTATGGCAAGTGAATTGTCCCTATTGCCGCCGCGAAATGCCGGTTTTGAACCGGTTACACTCAGAGATGCGCGGCGAAGGCGTTCAAGTTGTCGCGCTGGGCATGGATCAAAGCCTCGGTACGATCGTTTCGCATTTCGCCCAAACCGGGTTGAACAACCTGAAACCAATTATCGATATCGGCCGGTTCAATGGGACGATCCTGAGCGTGGAGAATTTCAACCGCCTGAGCATCGCGACCCCCACGACATTCATCGTGGATAAGCGCGGCGCTGTTGTCGCACAGGTTTGGGGATTGGTTGATTGGGATGGCGACGCCGCCCGCGGATATCTGCGCCAGCTCGCGGCGAGCTAGAACGACACGTCCACATCAATCGATTGTTCTGGGCCGCGAAATTCGCGGCCTTTTTGCTATTTGCGGTTTTTCAATCCCCTTAAAATTGAATTATTAATTTTCATTAAGGATTACGCGCCTTCGGCCAATATTTTGCTCCGTTAACCTCACGTTAAGTATCGAAGCAAGGCAACGTGATGACCATCCTTTCGAACAATGCTCCGTTTTCCGAAGGTTTGGCGGTGGTTCGTGTCCTGAGGTGTTCCTTAGGAGCCCTTTCGGGTGCGCCGATTTCCACAAATTTAGTCGCATATTGCGAACAATTCAGCAGTCGGATGCTTCGTGATTTTCCCTTCTTACAACTCAAGAGAGATCAACTATGATGAACGGTGTTAAAGCAATCGGCGCAGCAGCAGCTCTGGCCATTTCAGTATCCGGCTGTAGCATTTTGGGCGGAACAGCTGGGGCCGCGGTCGGTTCGGCAGCCGGCTCGCAAATCGGTGGCGGTTCGGGGCAGTTGTTGGCGTCGCAAATTGGCGGCAGCCTGGGTGGTGGTTTGGGTGGCGGCGCGGCCAGCTTGCTTGGCGGTGCCGGTGCACCAGCGGCGGCAGGCTCGCCAGAAGCAGCGGCTGCGGCAGCCGCCGCCGCAGCGGATCCAGCGGTCGCAGCGGCGCAACAAAAAGCGATCAATGATGCGCTGATCAAGCAACTTGTTGAGAAGGCGATTATGGAGTCGCTCGTTCCAACCACCGAGGCACAAATTACGGCCCAACAGAATGCAATCCGTCAGGCCATTCTCACGCAAGCGCTGACACAATATCAGACGCCTATCGCCGCGGCAGCTCCTGTCGCTGCACCGGTCGCAGCGTCGACCGTTTTCGCCGCGCCCGCTGCTGTAGCAGCGCCGGCTGTAAGTGCACCAATCGTTTATATTGATGGCACGACGGCTGCGGCAGCACCTGCTCCCGCTTACACGACGACCTACACGCCAGCGCCTGCTCCCGTTGCGGCGGCACCAGCTCCGGCTCCGGCTCCTGCGCCAGCAGCTCCGGCACCAAGCACGGCGACGTTCGGTATTGGTGGTTTCGGTGTGACGGTTCCTGCACCATCGATCACGGTTCAGTAAATTGACACGATTGCATCTCTCCCAGAGGCATTGCTGGGAGAGTGCTCTGCCTGCGTTACAAGGTCCTAAAGCCGCTTCGCGAGATCGCCGCAGGCTTTGTAGCGCGGGCAATCGACCATATGATCGTTGACCATCCCCATCGCCTGCATCACAGCGTAAACGATGGTGGGGCCACAAAACTTGAAGCCGTCTTTCTTGAGTTGCTTTGAGATTTTCACCGATAAATCAGTTTGAGCCGGAACGTCCGCCATCGTCTTCATGCGATTTTGGATGGGGTTGCCATCGACATGCTTCCACAGGTAATCGCTGAAGCTCTCCGTTTCTGAGATACGCAAATAGGCTTGAGCGTTGCCGATCGTCGCGGTGATTTTCCCTCGGTGCCGCACGATGCGCGCATCGTTTACCAGACGCTCGATTTCCTTGTCGCCGTAGCGGGCGACGACTTCAGGTTCGAAGCCCTCGAATGCGTCGCGAAACCCGTCGCGTTTGCGGAGGATCGTGATCCACGACAGTCCGGCCTGAAACCCATCAAGCATGAGTTTCTCATAGAGCGTGCGCGAATCAAACTGCGGCACCCCCCATTCTTGGTCGTGATACGCGACATAGATCGGATCCTCTCCGCACCAGTCGCACCGTTTTGATGTCGCCATGTCGAACCCTCCATACAGGACGAACGTGATGTGCGGTTTTGTCCGGGTCAAGCACGCTTTGAATCAGCGTCCCAGCCGTGCTTCGAGGGCTTTCAATCGGGCATAGGCAGGGTCGATATCGTAATCCGCACTGATCACATGCCTCTGGCCACCAAGTTTGAACAATTCGACCGCGCCGACCCTGCCGCGCAGCGAGGCATGAGCGCGAAGGGATTCCTCAGCCCACCCCGGATCGCGGGTGCCATAGGCGAGGAGGATGGCATAGTCTTTCCATTCTCGCGGAACCACCTGACCGCCCATTGCCCCCGGCATGGTGATAAATCCACGAAAAGCCTCTGGTGCTGCGCGGGCAAACCGAAACGCAGCGCGGCCCCCGTTGCTGACCCCGGAGATAAGGCCACGACCTTCGATGGGCTCTTTGCGGGTCAATTCTTCAATCAATTTGCGCGCTTCCGAATTTTTGAACTGAAAGAACCTTCTGCGGGCTGGGCCAATGGGCAGGATGACGTGATGGTCCTGATAGAGAGACTCTGGCGTGTAGACCTGATCGTAATATTCCGCGATGCCTCGGTTCGCATCACCGCCCCCAAAACAAAGAAGCATCGGGGCTTTTTCGCCGCTTGCATGGCGAACGAGGTATTGAATTCGCTGCGCTCCAACCCGCAGGCTTTTGAGGGTCAGTCGGTCCTGCGCCATGCTGGGCGTCGCAGCGAGAGCAGCGAGACCCGCGAGGGTTTGGCGGCGATTGAACATAAATTCTCCTTCGGAATTGCGATCTATCGTGGACACCGCGTCTGGCCGCGTCAAATATCCCCCAATCAAACGGGAGTGACCATTATGCCAATCAAAGCCTGCGTCTTCGATGCTTATGGCACATTGTTCGATGTCGCGGCAGCGGCCCGAGAGGCGTCGACGGCCCCCGGCGGTGAGCGCCTGGCGGAATGTTGGCCGCAATTGGCAGAGATTTGGCGGTTGAAACAGCTTGAATATTCATGGCTGCGCGCCGTGGCTGATGACTATAAACCGTTTTGGGAAGTCACGCAGGACGGTCTCGATTATGCGCTGGCGGCGCTGGAGATCGACGATCCATCCATGCGCGAAACCCTTCTTGGGCTTTATCAGCGTTTGTCGGCCTATCCTGAAGTTCCAGACATGCTGGCGGCTCTGAAAGCGGGCGGTTATCAGACGGCCATCCTCTCGAATGGATCGGATGACATGTTAGACTCGGCCATCGAGAGTGCCGGGATCGGGGGCGTTCTGGATGCTTCGCTGTCCGTCGAAGCGGTGGGCGTCTTCAAGCCGCATCGCAAGGTCTATGAGTTGGTGGGAGCGAGGATGGATGTGGAACCTGCGGAAGTCGCGTTCTTTTCATCAAATTGCTGGGATGCAACCCATGCCAGCGCGTTTGGGTTCCAGACCATTTGGGTTAACCGGGCTGGCAATCCATTAGACGCTGTTGGCGCAGCCCCCGCCCATATCGTCAGCGACCTAACCGCTGCTGCCGCTCTCGTTGAGGGGATGTGAGCGGCCTGAGCGACGGCAATCGTCTCGGCATTCTGTTAATGATCGCGGCAATGGCCGGCTTTGCGCTGGCTGATACGCTTATCAAATGGTCCTCGGAAACGGCATCGGGTGGCGCTGCGACCGGGCAGATCATGATTTATTTGGGGATAAGCGGCGTCATCGTTTTCGGTGGCACGATGTTTTACTCTGGCGAGAGATTGACCCGCGCCACGCTGTTTGATCGCATGGTTATCTTTCGGACCTTGGGTGATATTATCGGTGTGATTGGAATCACCACGTCTTTGACCTTGATGCCGGTTGGGGATGTGTCGGCGATTCTGCAAATTCAGCCTATTGTCGTGATGCTGGGGGCGGCATTATTTTTAAAAGAACAGGTGACGGCGCAGCGTTGGATGGCGGTTGGAATTGCTTTTCTCGGTGTGATGATCATCGTGCGGCCCGGTATGGCAGCGTTTCATCCGGCTTCAGCCCTTGTTTTGGTCGGAGTCATTGGGTTGACGATCCGCGACTTGGGAACGCGGGTGCTTGACCCGTCGCATTCAAGCGTTGCGGTTTCCGCCATCGGCTGTGCCGTGTTGATTCCGTTTGGGATGATCGTGCATCTCATTTGGGGCGCGACGATGGATTTATCTCTAGAAACCAACATTGTCCTGATTTTCGCGAGCATCAGCGGCGTTGTTGCATATTACGGCATCACCCGTGCCATGAGGATTGGAGAGGTTTCGGTTGTTTCGCCGTTTCGCTATTCTCGGATCATCGCGGCTTTTGTCATTGCATTTTTGCTGCTGGGCGAGCGGCCGGATTTTTGGACGTTGCTCGGATCGCTGGTGGTGGTCGCGGCAGGCATCTGGGTTTTGCTCAGCGAACGCAGTACGGGCGATGAAAGCGTTTCTCGATGAACTTAAAGCCAATGTCAGGTTTTATCCGAACCATGCCGCGAAATGTCAGTCACCAAAATCGCGAAACACTGTAAGGTCGCAAACGCCTGTTGCCGCGTCGCTGAAAATCTTCCTTTTGCGCGGGCATTCCGCCATTCTCGCCAGAAATCGGATCAAGGATTATGGCGATGAAAACTCATGCGCGTGCGGTGGTTGTTGGCGGCGGTGTCGTTGGCTGTTCGATTGCGTACCATTTAGCTAAAGCAGGCTGGACTGATACGATTTTGCTGGAGCGCGATGAGCTGACAGCGGGGTCAACTTGGCATGCGGCGGGTTTGTTGCCGTATTTCAACATGAGTTATGCGACGACACACATCCATGATTATTCAATAAGGCTCTATAAAGAGTTGGAGGCTGAGACCGGCCTGAATGCCGGGTTCTCGGTTGTCGGCAACTTGCGGATGGCGCAAACGCAAGAGCGCATGGACGAGTATATGGTCTACGCGACCACCGCCGAGACCTGCGATGT
>CAZJWF010000082.1:0-14277 GCA_964549375.1 uncultured Neomegalonema sp. | reverse complement strand
TAAGCCAGAGCGAGAGAGAGCTTGAGCGTGCTTATTCTCGCGTCTTGGGCGGAGCCTCGCAACCCCTATCCCATATGACAGGCGACGCTCTCAGCGATGCTTTCGGGTGTGGCCTCACCACCCTTGAAATAGGTGCGGTACTCCGCCTGACGGTCGAGCAGATAAATAATATTCGAATGATTCATCGAATACCCGTCCTGAAAGTCGGGATCAGCCACGCGGTCATAGTAAACTCGGAAACTCTTGGCGGTTTGGTCAATCTCTTCTGCGGTACCGGTGAGCCCCAACATGTCATCATGGAAAAAGGAGGCGTATTCGCCAACTTTTTCGACTGTGTCGCGTGCCGGATCGACGGTGATAAAGACAGGTTTGACGGTCAAATCATGCTCGTCCTGCAAAATCTCCACTGCCGCAGCGACCTCTGCGAGTTCCATTGGACACACGTCGGGGCATGTTGTGTAGCCGAAATAAACCAACGATGGTGCACCTTTGAGAGTTTCTGACCCTTGGCGAGCACCGGTTTGACCCGTCAGTTCAAAGGGGCCGCCAATGCTCGCACTGGTGATGCCGCCGGGGCAATTCCGCGCGCCCGGCAATTTTCCGCCCAAGGCAGTATAACCGCCGATACCGACGACGCCCGCGAATAAAATGCCGCCAACGACCATTGAAGCAGTGCGAAGCGCGCTCATTAATGTGGTCTCCTGTGTTTTTTGTGTCATATCACTGAGAGAGGCTGTGCCGAACCCTCTTGCGTGTGTATGTGCCTCGCCGCGTACCGGAGTTGGAAGTCACGTTGCTGGCATCAACCGACAGGGAAAAACGCAGTCATGGCGATTGAAGCAAATATTGACGATCCTGCCGAACCGCCATTTGGCGCTTCGTCGGAGCTGTCGCTTGCTCATGAGCGGCGCTATGGCGTGCGTGCCGCAACCTTGTCAAATATTCGTTGGGTTGCGATTGCCGGCCAGATTGTCACGGTTTTGGTGGTTCACTTTGGCTTTGGCTTTGAATTGATGCTGATCCCGAGCCTTGCCGTTATTCTCGTTTCGATCTGGTTCAACATTATCGCGACGACATTCCTGCCCGCAAATGCCCGGTTATCAGAGCGCGTCGCGCTTGGGTGGCTGTTGTTTGATGCTGCGGGAATGGCGGTGTTGCTGACGCTGTCTGGGGGACTGTCGAACCCGTTTTGTATTTTGTTTCTGTCTACGACGACAATCTCTGCCGCGGCTCTGACCATTTCGAGTTCGCGCGTTGCGATGGTTGTTTGTGCAATTTTTATTGTCCTAGTCGAGCTGTTTCACGTTCCATTGGTTTGGCATTCGGGCGAAGAAATGGTCTTGCCGTTGATTTATCGGATCGGTTTCGGGGTCGCGTTGTTGGTCGGCATCGCCTTTATTGGCGGGTATATCGGGCGGATCGCTGAGGAAACTTTTCGGATGTCCCAAGCCTTGTCAGCCACGCAGCTTGCTTTGTCGCGGGAGCATCAGCTTTCGTCGCTGGGCGCATTGGCCGCCGCTGCTGCGCATGAATTGGGAACACCGCTTGCGACAATCGCGCTGACTGCCCGCGAGATGGAGCGTGACCTTCCCGAAGGGGCGGACAAGGAAGGCGATCTGGCCCTTATTAGAGAACAAACCGCGCGATGCCGTGATATTCTCGCCGAATTGACTGGTATTCAGCGTCAAGATGTCGCTCGGTTCCACAAAGCGCCCCTCCTATCCGTTCTGGAAGAAGCGAGAGCGCCGTTCAAACGCTCCGATAAAGACGTGATCTTCACGGTCAACGGCGACATTGTTCATGATGTTGCGCCGATGACCCCTGAAATTGACCGTGGACCTGAAGTTGTGCAGGGCATTCGCAACCTGATCCAAAACGCGCTGGATTTCGCACATACCAGCGTCTCCATTCATTGCCGAATCGAAAAGGACCGCATCGAAGTTCGAATCGAGGATGATGGGGCTGGTTTTCCGTCTGAGTTGCTCGGACGCTTGGGCGAGCCATTCGTGACCAGCCGCTCCAGTCGAAAAGACGCCGATTCCGGGTATGAAGGTATGGGTCTTGGCATTTTTATCGCAAAAACGCTGTTGGAGCGGTGCGGAGTGGCGCTCGCGTTCTTTAATCGACGAACACGTGGGGACAAGGTCGGGGGCGCCACAGCTCAACTGATCTGGAATCGAGAGCCCCCCGAAGCCGATGTGACGACGACAGGTGCAGCCGAACTTTTGCTCTCTCCTGCGCGTTGACTGGCGGCTTTTTGGCAACCGAATTTCGGGAATACTGCACTTTGCACTGGCAATGCTACTTTGTTCAACGTATGCCTTTCGTGGGACGCAGAACGAACGAAAAAGACGAGCAGAATGCCTGCACCCGATGGAAAAATACTTTTTGGGGCGTTGTTCGCAACGGCCTTGGCATCTCCTGCTTTGGCGGAGGAGGGAGGCGTGTCTTCGGCGGCCAGTGGTTTGCCGTTGATGGGCCTGGTGGGCTGCGCCGCGCTAGGCTTTGGTGCCGCAGGGTTTGCATTTTGGCGTAAGGCGAAGGTCGAGCGAACCGCAAAAGACCATGTGGCGAAGGTTCATCGCGCCTATGATACGACCTCTCAAGCTCTGGATGCTTTGCTCTTGGATCGCGCAGACGGTGCCGCAATCTGGACTGGACGCAGATTACAGATGGCGATTGGTGTCGCAGAAAATCTGAATGACCTTGAGGATGATGCGCCTTTGGATGTCGTTGCTGGATTGTTGACGGCTCCGGCGTTTTCAGGGCGCATCGCTGAGGCGTTGACTGCGCTGATCGACCTTGGAACTCCGTTCGAACAGACCGTTAATGCGCCGGAGACGGGTTCGAGAACGATTGTGGGTCGAACTTTGGGCGGCCGAGCGATGGTCAGTCTGATCGAAGGGAAGGGCGAGGGCCGTGCGCTGACGGCGGATGAATCGCGGTTGCGCCGCGCTGATCTTTTGCACAATCAGCTCGCTGAGAGTTTCGATCATGCGCCGCTGATCGCTTGGCGACGTGATACCGAAGGGCGTTTGGTCTGGGTCAATCGCGCGTATATCGAGGCTGTGGAAAGCTCCGGCGTGGATGACGTCGTCGCTCAGCAAACCGAACTTGTTTTTGGCGATGACGCCAATCTTGTTCTCGATCTCGCCGAAGGCGCACGGCTGTCTTCACGTCCAAAACATACACGGGCAACGACAGTTGTCGGAGGCGCGCGGCAAATCCTAGAATTTCGCGAGATCCCCGTTTCTAACGGCACATTGGGGTTTGCAACTGATGTTACCGCCCAAGCTGGAGCAGCCGAAGCGCTGCAACAGCAGATCGAGGCCAATGAAGCGACGTTGGACCGGCTGAAACGCGGCGTTGCGGTGTTTAGTCAGGATATGACGCTCACCTATTTCAACGACACTGTTGCGGGCCTTTGGGAGATTGATCACGCTTGGTTGCAGACAAGTCCGACTTTGCGCGATGTGCTTAACGCTTTGCGCGAACGGTCGAATGTTCCGCAAACTCGTGATTTCTCGTCTTGGCGGACCGAAACGCTCAATCGTTATTCGAAACTAACGGAGCCTTACGAAACCCATTGGTTTTTACCAAACGGGGTTGTTTTGCATTTGCTTGCACAGCCCCACCCGCGCGGTGGGCTGTTGCTCGTCTTCGAAGATGCCAGCTTAATTTTCGAGATGAAGCGCGATATGGCCACCGTGTCAGCGGTACAAAAGGCCGCGTTTTCACGCTTGCGTGAGGGCGTTTTAGTGCTGGGTCTCGATGGTCGACAAAAACTGTCGAACGAGGCGTTTTGCAAGCAGTGGAACCTGACGGAGAAAATGCTCGACGGTGTTCATATCCGCGAGATTGCTGCGATGTGTGATCCACTGTTCGGTGATCAGGCCGTGTGGACGAAGATGATCGAGTTTGTTTCTGGTGCAACGGAAGAACGTGGGACGTGGCACGAGCAATTGAACCGCACTGACGGTAAGGTGTTGGGCATGGCTGGAACGGTCTTGCCCGATGGCGCGACCATGTTTGCCTATTCCGACATCACGGACTCAGTGAATAAAGAGAGAGCTTTGCGTGAGCAAAACGAAAAGCTGGAAGAACTCTCTGGTCTGAAAAGCGCATTCCTTGATGGCATTCACGGTGCCTCGCAAGAACTGAAGATTCCGCTCAACACGATTGTTGGTTTCTCTGAGATTCTTGGTCAGGAAATCTTCGGTGAGCTGAACGAGCGTCAGCGCGAATACATCACGGGCGTCTCAACGGCGGCCAATGATCTGAGATTGTTGGTCTCGGGCATCACGGATCTTGCTATGATTCAAGCCGACGATTTCCCGTTCCGAGTTGAGCCAATTCACTTGCGGTCTGTGATGGAGGCAACCGCCCGCTTTATCGAGCGCAGCGTGAATGATCCCGTGACATTGCGGATCAATTGTCCTGAGACAATTGGCGAAGTGCCCGGAGACGCACCGCGATTCCGCGAGATTATGCATAATCTGATTAATGCGGTTCGGGCCGAGACAGACAACAAGCATGTCATCGAGATTGGCGTCAGGCGGCAGGATAAGACGCTCATGCTGTGGATTGGTGCGGATGGTGCCGAACTGACGAGCAACATGTGGGATAAGCTGGAAGATTCGCTGCATGGACTGGACGCGCCGCCGCTACATCGAGATGGATTGGGCATTGCTCTTGTCCGGCAATTTGTTGAGCGCCAAGGCGGTACGATTGACCTTGAGAAGAATGTCGGCGGCACCACAGAAGCGGTCGTATGCCGCTTTTTGACCGATGAGGCCGATGTGCGCGCGGCCTTGAACCGGCGTCGGCCACGGGCTGGAAATGGGAAAGCGACGTTGGACTGGGAAGACGCCGATAGCGCCTTCCGTGCCTAAAGTAGCACGACCTTGAACGACCTTGCACCAATCACTTTACATGATGCGGCATCGACGGATGCAATGGGTGCGCGGTTATCGTCGGCATTGAAGCCGGGGTCGGTCGTGTTGTTGTTTGGTGATCTAGGGGCCGGGAAATCGTCACTTGCGCGTGCGGCGATCCTTGCGGGGCTTGAGGAAGAACAGGCGGTCCCGTCACCGACATTCACACTCGTTCAGGAATATGAAACGCGGCAAGGCCGGATCGTACACACTGATCTCTACCGCCTTTCTGATCCCGAAGAAATCGAGGAGCTGGGACTCGTTGAGGCATTTGAAAGTGCCGCTGTGCTGGTCGAATGGCCAGAAAGGTTGGCAGGCGCGGTTCCCGATGATCGGCTGGAGATTCATCTGACGATGGCTGGCGAGGGCCGAGAGGCACGGTTGGTCCCCACGGGCCCACGAGGAAAAGCGATGGTAGAGGCGATTATGCGATCCCGCGATGACCTGATTTCGGAGTTCATTCAGTCGGCTGGTTGGGAAACGGCAAAGGTTGGGCCTCTGGCCGGTGATGCCTCGAACCGCCGATACTTGCGCCTTGATCGTGATGGCGAACCGGCTGTCCTGATGGATGCGCCGGTTGAAAAGGGCGAGGATGTTCGTCCATTCATCGCAATCACCGATGCTTTAAGGTCGCGAGGGTTAAGTGCTCCGGAGATTTTGGCTCGAGACGTGGCACATGGTTTTTTGCTGCTCGAAGATCTGGGCGATGCGCTCTACGCGCGCCGGTGTGTCGATGATCCGGCATTAGAGCAACCGCTCTATGAAGCTGCCGTTGATTTGCTGGCAGGTCTGGGTGCGGTAGCGAGCGATGATGTGCCGCCTTACGACGCCGAGGTTCTGGAACGCGAAGCTGCGTTGTTGACCGATTGGTGGGTGCCCGCAGCGGGAGGCGAGGTGTCCGCCGATCTTCGTGCTGAATATCTTGGATTGATGGCGGCAGCGATCCGCGATGTCGAAGTGGAGCGCTCTGCATTGGTGCTGCGCGATTATCATGCCGAGAACTTGCTTTGGTTGCCGGAGCGCGAGGGAGCGGCGCGTGTCGGGTTGCTTGACTATCAAGACGCGCTTTTGGGGCACCCGGCTTATGATCTTGTCTCTTTGCTGGAAGATGCGCGGCGGGATCTGTCGCCGGGACTGGCTGAGAAAATGGTGAGCCGGTTTTTGGCCGCGCGGCCTGATCTAGATGCGGAGGCCTTTCGTGCGGGGTATGATGCGCTGGGCGCGCAGCGCAATGCCAAGATCGTGGGCATTTTTGCGCGTCTGCGCCGCCGCGATGGTAAACTACACTACATTGATATGATTCCGAGAGTTTGGGCGCATTTCATGCGCGATTTAACCTCGCCGCATTTGTCCGAGTTGCTTGCGTTTGTTGAGCGCCATGTTCCGGAACCAACCTCTGAAACGTTGGCGAGGGCGAAAGGATGACTGCCCTGAATACGGCGATGGTTTTAGCGGCAGGCCTTGGGACGCGGATGCGGCCTTTGACAGATAACCTGCCCAAGCCCTTAATCGAGGCGGCAGGGCGAACATTGATCGACCGGTCTCTTGATCGTGTGGAAGAGATTGGTGTCACGCGCGCTGTCGTGAACCTGCATTATTTACCCGATATACTGCGCGCGCATCTGGCGGGGCGCACGGCGCCCATGATTGATTTTTCCGATGAGACCAATGAACTGCTGGAAACGGGTGGCGGAATTGTGCGCGCGTTGCCATTTCTGGGCGATGAGCCGTTTGTAGTGATCAACAGCGATAATATCTGGATCGGCGAGGAGGCGCTGTCTCCGCTGGCGCAGGCGTGGCGACCAGAAGAGATGGACGTGCTGTTGTTGCTAGTCCCGACGCAAACGGCGATTGGCTATACTCGCAGCGGCGATTTTCGACTGGATGATCGGGGGCAATTGATCCGGCGCGGCGAGCAGCCTGCGGCACCGTTCGTCTTTAGCGGCGCACAGATCATCAAGCCCGATGTCTTTGCGAAGGCTCCGCAGGGTCCGTTTTCGCTCAATCTGATCTGGGATGAGATTATTGCGTCGGGCCGTGCGTTTGGCGTGGTACATGACGGCGGCTGGTGCGATGTCGGGACACCGGATGGTTTGCGATTGGCGGAAGCGGCTGTTACACAAATTTGATGTTCGAAACGCCTTCCCCGCGCCTGTTCAATATTCCATCAGGGCACCCCTTTGCGAAGGTACTTTCGGAAGGTTTGGTTTCGCGCCTTTCCTCATCTGATCCAATGGCGTTGGCCCGCACGACAATCTACGCGCCGACCCGTCGTGGTGCGCGGGTGTTGACAGATGCTTTCGTTGGATTGGCTGAGGGTAAACCAATCCTCGCACCGCGCATTCTGACCCTTGCTGATTTGGATGATCCGATGGGGTTGGGGGTGGGGTTGCCGAAGCCGATTTCAGGGACTGAGCGGCTTTTGACTCTGACGCGGTTGGTTCGCGCGCTCGGCGCTCAGAAACCGCATCTCGCGCAAGAGACTACTGCAACGGCATTAGCGCGCGATTTGATTTCCTTGATGGATCAAATCCACGGAGAGCGGCTCAAACTAGAAGATTTAGATTCTGCCGCGCCGGAAAATCACGCCGAGCATTGGAGCGAGACAGTCGAATTCTTGCATATCCTGCGTGATCACTGGCCTGCGTTTCTAAAGGAAAAGAACCTGACCGACCCGGTCGCGCATCGCGCACAGCTTATTTCGTTTCAGATTGCGGCTTGGGAAGCGATGCCGCCAAAAGATCCGGTGATCGTTGCCGGATCGACAGGCAGCGTCGGAATTTCCGCTGAGCTGATCGCAGCGGTCGCACGCCTGCCTCAGGGCGCGGTCGTGTTGCCGGGGCTGGATCGGGATTTGGACACGAAATCCTTCCGAAGCTTGCCGACCGAGCATCCTGACCACCCTCAAGCCGGGTTGGCGCGGTTGTTGCGCCATATTGGCGGCGATGAAGGACCGATGTCCCGGAACGTGATTGAGGATTGGGTGCCCTCGTTAGATGGTTCCCGTCAGGCATTTTTTAGTATTGCGCTTCGGCCTGCTCCCGTCACCGACAGTTGGTTGGCACAGGAAAAAGTGATTGCCGAGAACGCGCCGAAGGTTCTGTCAAACGTCGATCTGATCGAGGCGGAGACGGCACAAGAAGAAGCCCAAGCCATTGCTTTTGCGATCCGCGAGGCTGTGGAGAAACCAGAGCAAACCGTCGCGTTGGTGACGACCGATGGCATGTTGGGGCGGCGGGTTTCGGCAGCGTTGCAGCGATGGAATATCAAGGCGGATGATTCTGCCGGGCGACCGCTGCACTTAACACCGCCGGGTGTGTTTCTGTCGCTGTTGCTGTCGGAAGGACTGCGCGGGGGTGGGCCGGGTGATCCGGTGCGCTGGCTGGCGCTGCTCAAGCATCCTCTTTCATCTCTGGGCCTTAATCGCGGTGAGCATCTAGGATACGTTCGCCGCGTGGAAATCGAGGCGATGCGCCGAAACAGCAGCGGGGTAGAGGGTGATGCAATCCGCAAGGCAATTTCTGAGCTAACCGCCGAACGGGATGCGCGCCCGAACGCAACGGATGAGGCGAAGGCGCATCGAGCTGAGCAGGATGCGGCCTTGTTCGAGTGGCTCGATACGCTTGGTGATGCGTTAGAGCCGCTACGCATGTTGACCGTACATGACGAAGTGCCGCTGAGCGAAATCATTGTCGCCTTGCGGGTCAGTGCGAACCAACTCTCGCTGACTGAGAAGGGCGATGAGGAAGTTTGGAAAGAAGAAACGGGCAAAGCCGCATTGGCCTTCGTTGAGGACATTCTCGAACACGCGCCAACCTTTGGCGCGCTGGAACCTTTCGGTGCCCCGGCATTGCTTGCAGGGTTGATGTCGGATCGTAAGGTTCGCTCCCCCTACGGCCAACATCCGCGTGTCTTTATCTGGGGCACGTTGGAGGCCCGCATGCTGAGCGCGGATGTGATGATCCTTGCCGGATTGAACGAGGATAGCTGGCCGAAGTTGCCTGACCCAGATCCGTGGATGAGCCGCGCCATGCGGCGCGAATTTGGGCTGCCCTCGCTGGAGCGGCGCATTGGCCTTTCGGCGCATGACTTTCAACAAGCCTTTTGCGCCAAACGAGTCATTCTCAGCCGCCCGCGCAAACAAGAGGGAACACCGACGGTCGCCTCACGTTGGTTGCAACGCATAACTACGTTGCTAGGCGAAGGAGATGAAACAGGTTTTGCGCCGCAGGTGTTTGCTGAGATGCGCGACCGGGGCAATAGGTACCGTAGCTTTGCAGGGTATGTCGCGCGGTTGGCGGACGGAGAACCGGCAGAGCGCCCGAATCCGAAACCGCCCGTTGATGCTCGCCCAAGGACATACTCTGTCACCGAGATTGAGATGCTGGTGCGTGACCCCTATGCGGTTTATGCGCGGCGGTTGCTGAAGCTCAACCCGCTCGACGATTTGTCACCCAACCCCGATGCAAGAGACCGTGGCACGGTGATCCATAAGATCGTCGAAGAGGTGGTTAAAAAGACAATCGATAAATGGCCTGATGACGAGACGGCGAAGAAGCTGTTCGTCACGGAGATGGAAGAGGCGTTGTCGAAGTATGAGGCTTGGCCGACACTGCAAGCGTTTTACCGCGCCAGAGTACAGCGTATTGCGCCGTGGTTCTTGGCCGAAGAAGCGGCACGGCGAGCGCAAGGCGATAAACCCGTTGAAACCGAAGCTGAAGGCACAATCGACATTAACGTTCCTGGTTTTGATCAAGTTGGTTTGCGTGGTTACGCGGATCGAATTGATCAGGTCGATGGTGAGAGCTACGCGATCTACGATTACAAAACGGGCCAGCCACCGACGGATGCTCAGGTGGCCGCGTTCGCGCAGCAGCTTCCTCTCGAGGGTGCGATGTTGCGGGGTGGTGGGTTTAAAGACCTGCCGCCGCTGCCAGTGTCGAAGCTGGCGCATATCCATCTGAAGGGGGGCAGGGATGGCGGTAAGGAAAGTGCGATCTCTGACGAGGATGAATTGATCAACGAGGCATTGCCACGTTTGTCTGAGCTGTTGTCTGCCTATGCTATTGAGGAACAGGGATACCTGTCCCGTGCAAAGCCAATGTTACTGAGTTTCGAAGGGCCGTATGATCACCTCGCGCGGGTGGGTGAATGGGTTAGCTCTGACGGGAGCGACGAGCCGTGAGTGCGAATAATCCATCGGCGCCGCAGCGCATTGCGGCAGACCCCAATTATTCCGCGTGGGTCACGGCCAATGCGGGGTCGGGAAAAACGAAAGTTCTGATTGATCGTGTTGCGCGGTTGTTATTGGGGCGGGCCGAAGATGGTGAAGCGCCGCCTGATCCGTCGAAAATTCTGTGCCTGACGTATACTCGTGCGGCAGCGGCGACGATGCAAAATAAGCTGTTCGCGCGGCTTGGCGGTTGGGCCTTGATGGATGAGGCCGACCTGCGAGACGCGCTGATTGAATTGGATGAGAAGCGCGGCAAGAGCATCGACCTGAAACGTGCGCGACGCCTGTTCGCGCAGGCGCTCGAAACCCCCGGCGGTCTTAAAATCCAAACCATCCACGCCTTTTGTGAAAGCCTGTTGCGCCGGTTTCCGCTGGAGGCACGGATTTCTCCGCATTTTGAGTTGATGGATGAGATTGCATCGGTGGAATTGTTAGCCGAGGCGAAAGAAGCAACAATCCAGAGGGCTTTGTCAGATGGGAATTCTGCGCTGCGGGATGCGACCCTATTGATTGTCGATCGGGTGCAGGAGTTTGGCATTGATGCTCTGATCAATGAAATCATCAAACAACGCATCGCGTTCGAGGGAACGACGGATCAGGTGATCGCGCGTATCGCCGAAGCGTTGGATGTCGATGAAGACGAGACTATTGAAAAAGCGCGTGCGTCTGTTCTCGCCGAGTTGGAACGAGGCCTGCTGCGCGATTTGACTCGAGAACTTGAAAACGGTGGGAAACACGAACAGACCGTTGCGCCCGCATTGCTGGCGGCGTTGGCAGAAGGGACAGATACCGAACTACTCGATGCTTTACAGGCCGCCGTGTTGACCAAAACCGGGACCCCGCGAAAGTCTTTCCCAACAGCCAAAATCAAAAAAGCCCTACCTTGGGCTGAAGATTGTTGTGTCGAAATCGCCGACTTACTGATTGGTCTGCGCGCGCATGAAGCGGGGCTGGAGGCGTATGTGAACAGCAAAGCGTTGGCGCGGTTTGGCGTCGCGCTGTTAGGCGAAGTTCGAACCCTCAAGGCGCGGGCTGACCTCGTTGACTTCGATGATCTGATCCGGCTGGCCAGTGGCTTGCTGACGCAAGCGGAGGCGCGCGACTGGGTGCGGTTTAAGCTCGATGGCGGGGTTGATCATATCCTTGTTGATGAGGCGCAGGATACGTCGGCGGAGCAATGGCAGGTCATCGGTGCGATTGCCGAAGAATTTTTTCAGGGAACAAGTGCGCGCGAACATCACCGGACGCTTTTTGTAGTCGGGGATGAGAAACAATCGATTTATAGTTTTCAGGGGGCAGACCCAAGCGGCCTTGCGAAGATCAAGGAACGCTTTACGGCGCTGACTGAGGCAGCTGAGAAGTCGATGCAATCGCCGCGTCTGTTGCATTCGTTCCGGTCAACGCCCGCTGTGTTGAATGCGGTGGACAGTGTGTTTGCTTCCGCTGGCGCGAATGATGGTCTTGGCGAAGACGGTGTCGCGCCGGAGCATCTTGCGTTTCGGGAGGATCAGCCGGGCAAGGTCGAATTTTGGCCTCTGGTAGAACCGGAGCCTGATCCGGATGAATCGCCGTGGTATGAGCCTGTCGATCAAAAACCGCCCAATGCACCGCACCTGCGTTTGGCGGAAGGGATTGCGACCCGGATCCGGCAATGGCTCGATGATCAAACGCCAATCCCGGCACGGGATCGTGCGATCCGTCCGGGAGATATTTTGATCCTTGTGCGCCGCCGCAACGCGTTTGCCGATGCGATGATCCGTGCGCTTAAGGCGCGAGATATTCCGGTGGCGGGTGAAGACCGGATGGCGTTGACGCAGCAGCTTGCAGTGCGTGATCTGATGGCGCTGGTTCGCTTTGCGTTGTTGCCCGATGATGATTTAACACTCGCCGCGGTGCTGCGTTCGCCGATTGTCGGAGTGTCGGAAGAAGCCTTGTTTGAGTTGGCTCACCATCGGGATGGTCGGCGGCTGTGGAATACTTTGTATCAGAGGCGCGACGAAGCGGCCTTTGCAAAGGCGTTTGAGATTCTGGATGACTTGCAAAAGCAAGCGGATTTCATGCGCCCCTATGAGTTTTTGGATCGGGCATTGATGCATCACGGCGCGCGGGCTCGGTTTTTGGGCAGGCTTGGTGTGCAATCGGAAGACCCGATTGACGAGCTGCTGAATCAGGCGCTCGCTTTTGAAAGCGTCGAGACGCCGACATTGCAAGCCTTTGTCGAGCGCATTGACGAGAACGACTTTCAGGTTAAGCGCGAGATGGAACAGGGCCGCGACGAAGTGCGAGTGATGACCGCGCATGGTGCGAAGGGGTTGGAGGCAAAGGTCGTCTTCTTGCCGGACACGGTTGCGCTGCCGCCGTCCAACCGTTCCGGTCTGTTCGTTTTGGAAACTGAGGGGGGCACGGCCCCAGTTTGGTCGGCAAGGACCGAGGATGATCCTGTGCCGGTTTCTGACCTGCGGACGGACCGCAAAGCGCGGGAGCTGCAAGAATATCGACGGTTGCTCTATGTCGGGATGACGCGCGCCGAAGATTGGTTGATCGTGTGCGGATACCGCGGCGGGCAATATGGTAACAAGAAAGACGGGACGAAACGCCTTTCCCATGAAAGTTGGCTTCAGGTAATTGAGAATGGTTTCAGCGATGCGATTGAATGTGAGACGCCGCTGCTGAGTGAAGACAAGATGCCGATCAAGGGACTGATGATCGAAAGCGGCGGGGAAAAGCGCGCCAAACCCGATCCGTTGATTAGCGAAAAGTGGTCGCCGCGCCCGCCCGATCCCGGGTTGATGATCCCTGTTTACAATGAAGGTGGCGTCGAGCCTTCGATTTCGCCTTCGCGGCTATGCAATGATGATCCAACCGAGCCGCCGCCTCTGCCTTCCGAAAGTGAAGAGGGAGCGGTGATCTGGTCTTCAGCAGAACGCGGTACATTGATTCATGGACTGCTGGAACGTTTGGCTGCGGTTCCAGTGGATCAACGCCGCGCATTGGGTGGGCGGGGGTTGGAGACTAGCGAAGGTCATGCTGCGCTTGAGACTGTCCTCAATATAATGGAGTCGACCGACTTTGCGTGGATGTTTGGCGAGGGGTCGTTGGCGGAGGTTCCAATTGCTGGTCCCGTTGCGGCTTTGGGCGAACGTTCGGTCTCAGGCAGTATTGACCGTTTGGTCGTGCGCGAAGGCTACGTCGATGTGGTCGACTTCAAAACGGGTCAACCGCATGATCCTCTGCCTGAAGCGTATCAGCGACAGCTCGCCGTATATCAGGCCGTCGTGCAAGAAATTTACCCAGCGGCAAAGGTTAATGCGCATCTTTTGTGGATTGATACAGCGCGAATCGTGACGATGAACGATAGTGATTTGCGAGCGGCGCTAGGTCGCGCAAGACAACAGCTTGTGAGTGACGGTTGATTTTACACCGTTTGGTTCCTAATTTTGTTGATTGAAATCGAGAAGCGGCGAACCCTGCCGTTTGTATGAGGAGAGAGTAGATGGCTACTGTAACCGTTTCCGATACGTCATTTGAATCCGATGTTCTGAATTCCGATAAGCCTATTGTCGTGGACTTTTGGGCTGAATGGTGCGGGCCTTGTAAGCAGATTGCGCCGTCGCTAGACGAAATTGCTGGTGAGATGGAAGGCAAGGTCGCGATTGCGAAGCTGAATATTGATGAGAATCCAGCAATGGCGGCCAAATATGGCATTCGCGGGATCCCAACATTGATGATGTTCAAGGACGGCGAGTTGATTGCGACCAAACCAGGCGCACATACCAAGAAAGTTTACCTCGATTGGATCGCCCAAAATAGCTAACCCGGATTGTTCAAGACGATTTGTAGACGGCATGAGCGCATGTGTTCCGTCTCTGCGTTTTTGCGGATGCTTTTCGTTCGGTTATTTAGGGCTTGAGGGTTTTCAGATATCGGGTTCGGTCAGCTGCGTTCTTGCCGCGCCTGTTATGGGGCGCGAGCTTCGATGGCGGTGAGCATTTGCGTGATGACCGGCCTGCTCGGCGTGGGGGTCGGGAAAGAGACACGGATGCGTGCCTCGCGCAGCAGCAAGGCGCCGCCGCTCGAGGAGATCGCCCCGCCATCGAATTTCGTGTGAAT
>CAZJWF010000081.1:0-14530 GCA_964549375.1 uncultured Neomegalonema sp. | reverse complement strand
CCTATGCGGCACCACTTCTTTAAATTTTCACCCATGAAAAGCCGCGAACTGCGTCTGTTGCGTTAATCCGCGCTTTCGATCCAGCCGCCGCCCAAGACACGGGTGCCGTGGTTTGGCGCGTAGAAGACACAGGCTTGGCCGGGGGCAACGCCATCTTCGGGTTCCAGCAGGTGGATTTCGGCCCGGTCCTCGCCCAGCGGGACAATGCGTGCGGGTTTTGGGGGACGGGTTGAGCGGACTTTGACTTCTGCGTCCCAGCCGCCATCGGGGGCGTCCAGCCATGCGCCATCTCCCAGCCAGTTGATCTCGTTGACGGCAATGCGCGACGATCCCAGTGCCTCTTTCGGGCCGACAATCACTTTTTTGGCTCCTGCATTCAACTTGAGCACGTAGAGCGGATCACCGCCGGAGATGCCTAAACCCCGACGTTGCCCAATGGTATAGTGCATGACGCCTTCGTGGGTGCCGAGAACCCGGCCATCGAGATGTACGATCTCGCCGGGTTCGGCGGCACCGGGACGCAGTTTCTCGATCACATCTGTATACTTGCCCTGAGGGACAAAACAGATGTCCTGACTGTCCGGTTTATCCGCGACCGTCAGGCCAAATTCTATCGCCAGCGCGCGGGTTTCGGCTTTTGTCTCCAGATGACCGAGCGGAAAGCGCAGGTAATCAAGCTGTTCGCGCGTCGTGGTAAACAAAAAGTAACTCTGATCGCGCGTGAGGTCGGCGGCTTTATGCAGCTCCGGACCGTTCGGCCCTTCGAGGCGCCGAATATAATGACCGGTTGCAAGGCAATCGGCGTCCAGATCGCGGGCAAGGCCCATCAGATCCTTGAATTTCACTCGTTCATTACACCGAATACACGGTATTGGGGTGGCCCCCGCCAGATAAGCATCGGCGAATTCGTCCATCACCGCTTCTTTGAAAATGTTCTCATAGTCGAGAACATAATGGGGAAACCCCATCGCCTCAGCGACGCGCCGCGCATCATGAATATCGCGTCCAGCACAACATGCCCCCTTTTTGGCGAGTGCTGCGCCATGATCATAAAGCTGCATTGTCAGGCCGATCGTATCGAAGCCCTCGTCCGCAACGATTGCTGCAACCACAGAGCTGTCGACTCCGCCAGACATGGCGACCGCAACCCGCGTTTCGGACGCGGATTTGGCAAAGCCAAGTGAATTCCGCTGCTTGTCGGCGGAGTGAGTGACTTCTACTGCGGTCATCTGGGGCATATCGCGCGCAAATCCGGTTTGGTCAAGGGCAAGGCTTAACGAATGTGAACCAATTTACCTTCGTCAAAATGCTGTTAACTATCTTAAAAATCACGGCTTTTCCGATTTGTTAGGTGGTCTGCGCTATAGTCTGCTCTACCAGATTGAGGACAAGGTCGACATGAACGATCAAACAAATTCACTCAGCCGCTTTGTCATCGGCCCCGATGGACAAAGACTGACGCTAGCCGATCTGCCACCCGCAGATACTCGTCGCTGGGTTATCCGCCGGAAGGCGGAGGTCGTCGCAGCCGTGCGGGGCGGTTTGCTGACGATGGAAGAAGCCTGCGAGCATTATAGCGTTTCGGAAGAAGAATTCGAAGGATGGCAAAAAGCCATCGATCGCCACGGCATCCAGGGTCTTCGGACAACCCAGATCAAGAAATATCGGGAAACCGAAGCTTGATGCTTGTCGCAGGGACACAGGTAGAAACCTCTGAATCCGCGGCCCCCAAGATAGAAACGGCTCAAAGCCAGCCGTACCTTATCGCTCAACCAGAGCAAACATTCCCAGCACAGTCACGATACGTCCCAGAACGGGGCTTAGTGCGCCGCATTCGCAGTGCTCAGGCAAATGATGACTTGGGTCAGCTTGCTGCCCGTCATTCTTTGGATTCTGAGACAAGAGCGCAACTCTCGTCAGAGCTGATCAAAGCAGGTGCGCCGCCGATTACGCCTGTCGCTGCCGAAAAAGCGCTCGCCCGGATGGTGAGCTTTGAGCCGCTGAATGTTGACGCTTTGCGTCCGTTTGTTCTGTTAGCGATGGATCGCGATTTGCGGGCACAGGCTCTGGCCTCCGTTGGATTGGCGTTTCACTCCGCTGGGCGCAGCGTCAGGTTTGTTTCTAACGCTGCCGATACCCGCACGCATGACGTCTTGATCGATGCCGGTCAGCACATTGGCTGCGGCGTCACGCCCTTTGATGGGGTGCCGAACTGCGTTGAGATCCTACGTCAAGCGGATTTGACATGCCTGAACCTGATTGAAACCGGATTTCGGGCACCATTGAATAAGATCGCCATGCTACGCCTGACGACATTGATTCAGGCAACCGGATCTGAACCCGTCTTTGTTATGAAGCCGGAGGATGCCGGTTTAGCCGCGAAACTTTCGTCTATGGGAGTCGAACGGGTCGTGCTTGCCTATGATCAAGAGCCGATTGAACTTGGGCCAGTCTTGTCGGTCCTGCGCGCGGCGAACCTGTCCCTTGCTGAATTTTTAGACTTGCGCGGGAAAACCGCGCGGCTGCGCCCTGCACAGGCCGCTGATCTAGCCGCTTTGCTGACCGATACCCAGCCGCGCGCTTAAGCGCGGCTTACCTTGAATACCATTTCAATGGTCCTGTTGGCGCGCGGGTATCGCGTGAAGAGATTATAAGCGGCATTTTCGACAAATTCGAAGGTCGGAAACAGACGGTTTTGCCGTCGGTGATCTCAGTCATTCTGAAAGCGAACTGCGGAAGGAATGGATTCTATGGGAAAAAAACTGACGGATGCACAGATAGCATCGTTTAAATCAGATGGTTTTTTATCGCCGGTCGATCTGTTCTCTGAAGAAGAGGCGTCGTCACTCCGGGCACAGTTCGAAGAGGCCGAACGCCGCTGGCCCGAAGCCTTTGCCGGTGCCGCCCGCAGCAACGCGCATTACAATTTCACTTTCCTTGATCGAATTGTTCACGATCCGGGATTGCTGGATGCGATGGAAGATTTGGTCGGCCCAAACATTCTCAACTACGGGACGGTCTTGTTCATCAAGGAGCCTCGTGATCCCGGTTTTGTGAGCTGGCATCAGGACTCGCGATATCTGGGGTTAACTCCGCCCGATGCGGGGGTGACGGTTTGGGTGGCGCTGTCACCGGCAAACGAGCAAAGCGGCTGTATGCAGATGATCCCCGGCAGCCATACCCAAGGACTTGTCGATCATGTCGATACGTTCGGAGAAACGAATATTCTGACGCGCGGTCAGGACATTGCCAGTGTTGATCCGAAGCAGGCCGTCGCCACGCCGCTGCGACCGGGTCAGGCTTCGTTCCACTCTATGACCGTCATTCATGGGTCAGCCCCGAATAACAGTGATGACCGACGGATTGGATTTGCGATTCAGTCTTACCTGCCAACTCATGTGACCTCTGAAACGCGGGTACCGGCGCAGTTGGTCCGTGGCGAGGATAGCTTTGGAAATTTTGATCCGATCGGTCGGCCCACGCAGGACATGGCTGAAGGTGATGTGGTGCGCCGCGATGAGGTTAATCAGATCTGGGCTGATATTCTCTATAAAGACGCGGACAAACGCCGAAATCTTTGATCGTTGCGATTACCGCAATCTACCGACGTCTTTCGGTTCGATGGTCTCCACAAAGGCAAGGATGGCCGCAAGATCGTCTTCGGTCATTCGCATTGGTGCAATCGGCGAGGGCCGCGCAGGATCGAAATCTTTGGTGATCCCGTCGATCTGTGTAATCGCGATATGGGGTGGCTCGGTATAAAACGACTCGAACTGTTCTTTCCAATTCTCATGATGTCGCAGTACAGCGAAACTGGGTGTTGAACCGATGGAGCCGTAGGGATTGCCACCGGGTACGACATGGCACCGCCCACAATGGAAGATCGTGGTTTTCTGTCCAACTTTTACCAGCACCTCGTCAGCGAAGACGGGGGTGGCGATGAACGCGGTGAGAAAAATCAGAGATTTCATTCTTCTTTCATTGCCTGAATTTGTCTGGCTTGCAAACTACGTCGATCTCTTGAAAAAGTGCCCGGCCATTTCCGAAATCCACTCGGAGTGGAATGCGACAACCCGCTCGCTCGGTTGTTGTCCGTGATTACGCTCATAGAGTGGGTCGGGGGCTGTCGCTTCGGCTCCTGCCATCTCTTCGAGCATCGCATGACCGCAAAACGGGACGTAGAATTCAGAATAGCCGCCTTCATGCGCGGCAACGAGTTTGCCGCCCGTTGCCGCCATCACGCGACGGGTCATTTCTTTGTACGTTTCTGCAGTACACATCATGCGCGATAGCGGATCGAGGCTGCTGGCGTCAAAACCACAGGCGACAACAACCAGATCGGGTTGAAATTCTTTCAGCTTTGGCACGACCAGTCGATCAATGACCTCCAGATACGTCTGGTGCCCGCCGCCCGGCGGCAGGGGGATATTCATATTCGCGCCGACGCCGTCGCCCTCGCCAATGTCTTCAATACCACCTGTATTTATGGGATAGCAGCGCTCCTGATGAATCGAGATAGCGAGTACATCGCCGCGATTGTAGTAGATCGCTTCAGTGCCATTGCCATGATGGACATCCCAATCAATGACTGCGACGCGCTCGACCAGTTTGGCCGCAATGGCCGCTTCAATCGCAATCGGGATGTTGGCCATCAGGCAAAACCCGTTGGGCCAATCGGGTAAACAGTGATGCCCCGGCGGGCGAGAGAGGGCATAGGCGTTATCCACCTCGCCCTTAAGAACGGATGACATGGCGTGCTTGACCAAACCGGCAGAAAGCGCGGCGACCTCGTATCCGCCGCGTCCGAATGGTGTGCGAAGACCCAATTCGCCGCCGCCCGCATCTGAGAGTTTCTTGAATTCGTCGAGATACGATTTTGGATGGACACGCAGCAGGTCTTCGGCCGTTGCCGCCTCAGCGCGCATCATCACCAGTTCCTCGGACAGCCCGGTGACATCCATTAGATTTTTGAATCGTCGTTTCGTTTCTGGCGCTTCAGGTAAGCCGCCTGCGACCATTGGCTGTACCAGATCACCCGCCGGGGCCATCATGGCATAGTTACCGCCGCCGCCATGCCAAAAGCATTTTTCGTCCCAGTAAAACGCCGTCTTGTTTTTTGCCATTTTAAGTCTCCCCCTCTATGCGTATCGCGTCCGAAGGACAGTGTGAATGGATTTTGACGGTTCATATGAAAGCGTAGTGATCCGCAGTAATGCAGACCCTTGGTAGCATTCAAAATATCTTCCTCTTTAGGAGGACAAATCGTAATATCGACTGCTTAGCGAAGTTGAGTAATGCCTGTTATTTCAGACATGCGTCGGTTTCTGCCACAGGACGAAGTGATTTATGATCCGCTGGGGAATATTGGGGTGCGGGGATGTGACCGAGGTCAAAAGCGGTCCGGCGTTGCAAAATGCTGACCGGTCCTCGGTGGTAGCTTGTATGCGCCGGGATGCTGCGAAAGCCGAAGACTATGCCGAGCGCCATAATATCGAGCGCGCGTATTCCGACGCAGATGAATTGATCCATGACGACGATGTAGATGCCGTTTACATCGCGACACCGCCCGACAGCCATGCTGAGCTGGCAATTCGTGCCTTGAATGTTGGAAAGCCTGTATTAGTCGAGAAACCAATCGCGCTGACGGTCGAGGAAGCAGATGCGATGACCGAGGCCTCGCGGGTCAATAAAGCCTCGCTTGTGGTGGCATATTACCGACGCGCACTTCCGCGTTTCGAAAAACTGCGGGAGATTGTTCAAGGCGGACAAATCGGAGAACCGCGCTGCGTTCAGGTTCAACATTTTAAGCGCTCGCAAGATAGACCGAGGCAGGATTGGAAGCTTGATCCAAAAGTTGGGGGCGGTGGGTATTTCATGGATATGCAGACACATGTTCTCGATTGGCTGGATTATGTTTTTGGTCCCGCAACCAGCGTAACCGGACAAGTGCGACAGCAATCTGTTGACTATCCAGCGGAAGACCTCGTCAGCTATTCTATTGGGTATGAAACGATCGTCGCGAACGGGATTTGTGCCTACGCGACCAACCAATCCAAAGAGAGTGTGACCATTCACGGCTCGAAGGCGTCAGCGAGCATGTCTTTTTTTGCGCCGTCGCCCATTGTCTTATCGGAAAATGGCGTTCGCACTGTCCATGACGTGCGTGACCCGAAGCATGTTCATCAGCCATTGATCGCGCGGACGATCGATCATCTTTTGAATGGGTCGGCGAATCCGTCACCTGCGGAGGCGGCGCGGCGAACGACGGCTGTGGTTGAGCAGCTTTACCGCTGAAGCCGTGCTTCGACCTGCTGTCGCGCGAGGCCGCTATCTCTGTCAGAGACCCCAAGCAAGCCGCAGACCTGTCGCACGAGGTTGTCTTCTACAGCATCGCGCTCACCATCGGCCAACGCGACCTCCCACAGATATTCGATGATCTTGATCCGATCCTCAAAGGGGGTCGTCTCTTTCAGTGAATGGGTGAACTGGAACAAGCCTGTCGATTTGCGTTGTGCGGCCTCGGCTTCGATCCGAAGGTTTGCTGCGGCTGTCAGGTCCAAGCCATGCTCGGCGGCGAGAATGCGGTCAATCGTCGCTTTTTCGGACGTATCATATTCATCATCACGGCGCGCAGCATCCACCAATATCGCCGCCAGCGCGAGGTTTCCATCTGGCGATTTCGGAGCCGGAGCTTTCGGGTTCGCTTGGAGGATCTTTAAAAACGCATCTATCATGATCTAACCTTGCTGAACCCGTGCGGTGAAAGAAATCGAAAATTGAGAGAAGCGCTTCGCTAAGGGCGCGGTGTCTCGAAAGCTTCTAGAGAGCCGAATTTGAACTCAGCATTGCGCCAGCTTTTAATCGGCAGCGAGTACACGGCAACGGCGGCGGTTGGCGCGCTCATGCGGCGTCCTGCCATTTGACCCATCGCGGCTTCCATACCCGGATTATGCCCCAGCACAAGCAAGCATTCGCATTCCGGCCCGGCCTGTGCAGCCGCGAGGTATTCACTGGCTTCGGCGAGATAGAGGTGATCCAAAAACTGTGGGTCACAGGTAATCCCCATGTGCTGCCATGTCTGGCGGGTGCGGACCGCGCTGGAGATCACCGCTGCTTGCGGAACATGTGCGTGCTCTCGTAACCATGTGCCCATGAGGGACGCCGCCTGACGGCCTCGCTCATTTAGCGTCCGGTCTTTGTCGCGTTGCCCCGGTTCTGGCGAGTTGGATTCTGCGTGACGCATGAGGATGAGTTTTTTCATGCGGATTTTCTCGCCCTCAAATACGCTCCCATATGGAACGTCGCTTGTGCAGGTTGAGGTGCCCAAGAACAACCAATCGGACAAGCAAGCCGTGCTTTGCAACCCTCGCCAAGACAGTCTGCACCTGCCGGTGTTGCGATATGATCAACGCATATCGCAACGTCGTAAACCCCTTCCGCGAAGGCATTCACGGGACAGGCGCTCAGGCACGGTTTACCCATGCAGGTATCGCACGGGCGCTGTTGAACCTCGGCGATTAGGTCATCACGCGCTTCCGCAAATCCGAGCGCGCCGCGAAACGACATCCACAGCCCGCGCTCGGTATGGATCGACATACCAATCGGCGACGGCCAGATTTTTCCCGTCGCTGCCGCCCAACGCAAGAAAGGCTGATAAGGCGGCCCACCGAAAGGAAAGAGGGGGACGGCGTTCACCTCCTCTGCCAGAGCCGTGACGACCCGCTGCGACCAACGATCCATTGGATCATCCGCGCCATCTCGGGCTTCGGGCGAGGCGGCGAAGATTTCCCAGCCGTCGTTCGACAGACCCAGCATGGCAATCGACGCGATGGTTTCGTCCGCACCATGTTCGGGACGTGTCGCGAAGCCACCGATGATAGAGAGGCCATAGGTTTCTGGTGTCACCCGTTTCGACCTTTGAATGGCAACAGCATCGACCATCCAAAGCGCCAAGGGCGGTCATCCTGAAATTCGTTCAGGCCGATGGTCATTCCGTCATGTCCCTCTTTCGGTTGCGCGATATACGTTCCGAAAATGCGATCCCACCAAGGTACGTTAAATCCGAAGTTTGCATCCGTCTCGCGCGGAATGACCGAGTGATGGACGCGGTGCATGTCGGGCGTGACCAGAATTAACCTCAGCACTGCATCGGCGCGTTTGCCGAGCGAGATATTCGAATGGTTGAAAAGGGCGCACCCGTTGAGAATGATCTCAAACAGGATGATGGCCACAGCGGCAGGGCCAAAGACATAGACAGCGCCGATTTTCAGCAACATCGACAACGCGATCTCGCCGGGATGAAACCGGATGGCCGTGGAGACATCAATATCGCGATCGGAATGGTGGACCCGATGCAAGCGCCACAAAATCGGAATGCGGTGCGAGAGGACGTGTTGCCAATAGATCAGACAATCAAAGATCAGAATGGCCAGAACCACCTCTAACCAGCTTGGCCAGTCGAGCCAGCTAAACAGCCCCCAACCCTGAGCGGCGGCATCCAGCGCGGCCCCAACAGCGGCGGCAGGGAACAATATCCGCACGACAATCGTATCAATGATCACGATGCTCCAGTTGACACCCCATCGGTTTGGCTTGGGCGCAACCAGTTTGCGGCGCGGTGCAGTGAACTCCCACAGCGCCATCACGGAAAAAACGCCGAGAAAAACACTGATCCGAACCAGCCCTTCGTTATTGGAGAAAAATTCCATCATTGCTCATCTATACCGCAGTTGATCAAAAAAGGCAGCGCTCTGTGGCTTGATTGTGAGCAACGCTCCGCGCAAGGTAGTCCGACTTCGTAAAGAGGAGGTGGCGGTGTCAGACGAACAGTTGAAAGGGTGGCAACACCTGCCTGATGTGCCACTGAAGGTCTCGCCATTCTTTACGTGGCCTCTGGACCCGAAAGAGATGATCCGTTGGGTTTGGAATACATGGTTCTTGATTACAGAAAAGCTGATCATTCTGGGCATCGCGGGAGCCGCTTACCTGTGGTTTCACCCGTCCTTGAATGAAACCAAAACCTTTGCCGTCGATTGGATCGCGTTGGTCTATGTGCGGAATTTTATCACCATTTTTGTGATCGCCGGGGCGCTGCATCTGTGGTTCTACACGTTCTCGAAACAAGGACAGGAACTCAAATACGATCCTCGCCCGTTGATGGTGAAAGGCAAGCAATTCACGCTAGGGGGGCAGGTCCGCGACAATATGTTCTGGACGCTGGGGTCCGGGGTTTTCTTTTGGTCGCTCTACGAAGTCATCATGCTGTGGTCGATGTCGAACGGATACGTCACGGTGCTGACATGGGCCGCAAACCCGGTTTGGTTCGTCGCGATGTTTCTCCTGATCCCCTTGTGGGAGAGCTTTTACTTTTATTGGATCCACCGGCTGATCCATATCCCGTTTCTTTATAAGCACATCCACGCTTTGCATCATCGCAATATCAATGTGGGGCCGTGGTCGGGTCTGTCGATGCATCCGGGCGAACACGCGATTTACATGGGATCGGTATTCATTCATTTCCTGATCGGCGCGCATCCGCTGCACATCATCTTTCATCTGCAATATTACGCCCTGACAGCGGTCACGACGCATACCGGGTATCAGGGCTTGCTGGTAAAGGATAAGAACCGCCTAGCGCTCGGCACCTTCCACCACCAAATGCACCACCGTTATTTCGAGTGTAATTACGGTTCGCTGGAGATGCCTTGGGATAAATGGTTTGGATCCTTCCATGATGGGACGGTGGAAGCCAATGAGCGGATGCAGGCGCGGCGGAAACGGATCATGGGGTTTTAGCCTGAGCGTCATTATCGCGTGTGCATCTTTCTGGTTGAACGTCTCGCGTTAACCTCTGTGTCGACAATTTGGCCATTTTTGCCTTGGGAATGAAAGGCTTATCCTGTGATCTGCCCATACGGGCGTTAACCCTATGCGGTATGAGAATTGAGTCCCTTACTACCATCGTTTGATCGGAAGGGAGCGCACAAACTTGGCAAAACCTCAGGAAAAGGCCGTTGCACGGAGTGTCGGACATCATCGCCGCGCACCGTCGCTCTGGTTAATTACTGGTCTTTTCCGTAAACGCCGTACAGAAATTGAGTCGCAAAATGCGAATGGTTTGCCAACTGAGACGGCTGGATGCGTTGCCACCCTATTCATAATCAGACGCGCACCAAAGGCATGTGCAGTGTTGCAATTTTGCCGAGAATCAACTCCCAGGAGAATACCCATGTTTCATGTTAAAAATTCCACCATCGCTCTGCTTGCTTCGCTCAGTTTGACTGCCGGGTGCGCGAGTGGTGGCGGTAATGCGGGTAACGCACTGATTACCACGCTCGGCGCAGGTCTTGGCGCGATCAGTGGCGGCGCGATTGGATCTCAGATTGGCAGCGGAACAGGTCGCTCGGTTTCCACGGCGGCGGGGTCGGTTATTGGCGGTGGCGTTGGCGCATATGCGGCAAACTCCTATATTGATAATCGCGCGCCGCAAGCTCAGGTCCAGATTCAGCCGCAAACGACCTATCAAGTACAACCTCAAGCACAGCCGCAGTTCCAAACGCGGCCCGCTTCGGTGGTGTATCAGACACAGCCTGCTCAGACCGTCTATCAAGCGCAGCCTGCCTCCGTCGTTTATCAGTCGCAACCCACTCAGACGATCTATCAGACGCAACCCGCGCAGACGTTTAGCTATGAGACGACGACACCGAGTTTTCAGACCATCCAACCCGCCGCGAGCGCGCCTGAGATCACGTATTCCCAACCACAGTATCAGATTCAGGCTCCGACGATTACGTCTCAACAATCTGTGCTGAGTGCGCCATCCATTGGGTATTCGGCACCCACGTCTCAGACGTTTTCGGCGACGGCCCCGTCGCTGACGACATCATATGTGCAGCCGACGCTGTCATCGACGGTGCAAAGCTTTGCCAACGAGCCGCTGACGTCGCTTCAGGTGGTTCCGGCACAAATCTCAGCGCCACAAATTGCGGCACCTCAATTCGCTGCGCCGCAATTCACGGCTCCGAGCTATACGATTCAAGCTCCGTCGATCAGCGCGCCGCGCTTCTGATCTGAACTCTTGAACGATCTTGTGTGCAGACGCCCCGGTTCACGCCGGGGCGTTTTTTGTTTTTGAGGCGAGAAAGCGATGAATTCGGAGTCGATTTTGTTCTTATCGTGTTCTATATAGCGTTAGAACAAATATGGATCATGATATGACGCAGATGTACCCAGATTCCTCGATCATCCTGACCAGAGCCCGTCGTGGGCGCGGGGCGATCAGCAATACCGAAGGGCGCTACGAGCATATCTCGCGCGAAGGGTTCGACGATGGGTGGGACATCGACGAAGAAGTCACGGCTGCCTCTCGCGACGTCTTCACAGAAACGCCGCGAACGATCATCGCGCGCAACACGTCGCCGGACTTGCCGTTTGACCGCTCCGTCAATCCCTATCGCGGTTGTGAGCATGGTTGCATCTATTGTTTTGCACGGCCCACACATGCCTATCTCGGCCTGTCACCGGGGCTTGATTTCGAGACAAAGCTGACGGTCAAACCGGATGCCGCGCGCTTGCTGCGAAAAGCTTTTGACAACCCGCGCTACGCGCCCGCAACGCTTGCGCTTGGCACGAATACGGACCCCTATCAGCCCCTCGAAAAACAATACCGGATTACGCGCTCAATCATTGAGGTTTTGCTGGAACACCGCCATCCCTTTTCGATCACGACCAAGTCGGCGATGGTCGTGCGAGATATTGATTTGTTGGAGCCAGCCGCTGAGCTGGGCCTTGTCACGGTTGCCTTATCGGTGACGACATTGGATCACCGTCTCGCCCGGTTGATGGAGCCACGCGCCTCGACTCCGCAACGGCGATTATGGGCGATTGAGCGACTATCGACAACAGGTGTGCCGTGCATGGTCATGGCGGCCCCCATGATCCCTGCACTAACCGATCACGAGATGGAGGCCATCATTTCCGCCGGGGTGCGAAGCGGAGCGCGGGCGGCAAGTTATATCCCGCTGCGAATGCCGCATGAGGTTAAAGACCTGTTCCGAGAATGGCTCGGCACACATGCGCCGGACCGCAAAGCCCGCGTCTTGCGCTATATTCGCGAGACGCATGGCGGCCAAGACTATGACCCTCAATGGGGACAGCGCTTGCGCGGCATTGGCCCATACGCCGCATTAATGCGCGCACGCTTTGACGTGATTTGCAAAAAATTAGCGTTGGGAAGGCTGCCTCCCCAACGCTGCGATTTGTTTCAACGGCCCCCGAAGGCGGGTGACCAGTTTAGCTTTTTCGATCAGATGTCGTCGTAACCGAGATCACTCACACGCACTTTGATGCCGCCCGTGATGAGCGCGACAATGTTATAAAGCAGCGCCATAACAAGTCCGACGATAAAGCTGGCGATGAACATTCCGCCGAGTCCGATGGCGAGTTCTGTCAGGCCTTGGCCTTGCTTCAACCCTTCAACCATCGGGAGGAGCGCGTCCATTTGAATCCCATCTGCGTTCGGGAAATGCGGCAGAGCAAAAGCCCCAACCAATGCGATGATAATCACCATCAGCAGGTTCAGCAGCGCGAAAAATATCCCAAACGAAATCGGTCCGATCCGGGCAATCTTCTGATACATGTACTCGTTCCTCTATAATGCGCCTTGAAGCGTTTTGGCAGTATCGCAGTTTCGCCGCCGTCTTAGCAATAATCTGATGAAGGAAAGGTTGTTTCCATGAGAGGTGTTGCTGATCTCTCGCAAGAAATTGCGTGTAGTTTTAAGCCGGTATGCGGTGTGGATGAAGTCGGAAGGGGACCGTGGGCCGGGCCTATCGTAGCGGGAGCGGTGATCCTGACCGACAACCACGGCATTGACGGCATTGCTGATTCAAAGGCGCTATCCCGTGCCGAACGCGAGCGCATCGCAGCTTTGCTGTATGATCGCGCAGATGTCGGAATTGGGATCGTAGAGGTGCCCGAACTCGACCGGATCGGCCTGACCGCTGCCAATGATCTGGCGATGGCGCGGGCCATCGAAAACCTGTCTGAGCGCCCTGCCCATGCACTGGTTGACGGAAAGCGGGCACCGAAAGGCCTGCCGTGTTCGTGCCGCGCGATCATCAAGGGAGATGCCACATCTTTGTCGATTGCGGCGGCGTCCATTGCCGCCAAAGTCGAACGTGATCAGATGATGATCCGCCTTGCTCAAAAGTATCCTCATTACGGTTGGGAGACGAATGCCGGATACGGCACCGCGGCGCATCGGACGGGCCTTGCCGCGCATGGTGTCACCCCGCATCACCGGCGCTCCTTCAAACCCATAGCCGAGATTTTACTTAAAGAACAACGTGTAAAATCCTGAATAAATTTAGTTATTGACCGATTCGTTTGAATGAATCATGTTCGTCGCCAAGGCAAAACGAGCAGGACTCAAAAACATGACCGCGAAAAAAAGCTGCAAAAAACGCAGCGCGCAGTCGGCAAAGAAGACAGCGCTTCCTCTGGACGAGATTCTCGTCGGGGATTGCGTTGAGGCGATGAATCGGTTGCCCGCCGGTTCAGTCGATCTCGTCTTCGCCGACCCGCCCTATAATCTTCAACTGCGCGGCGAGCTAAAGCGCCCGAATGAGAGTAAAGTGGATGGCGTCATCGACGCTTGGGATCAATTTTCCAGCTTTGATGCTTATGATCGCTTTACCCGCGATTGGCTGGCCGCCGCGCGGCGGGTGCTCAAACCAAATGGCGCGCTGTGGGTGATTGGCAGTTACCACAACATCTTCCGTGTCGGATCGGCGCTGCAAGACCTCGATTACTGGGTGCTGAACGATATCATCTGGCGCAAGACGAACCCGATGCCGAATTTTCGCGGCAAACGCTTTACCAACGCCCATGAAACTCTGATTTGGGCAGCGAAGTCGGATTCGAGCAAAGTCACCTTCAACTACGAAGCCATGAAAGCGCTGAACGACGATCTGCAAATGCGCTCGGATTGGACTTTGCCGATTTGCAGCGGGGCAGAGCGCCTAAAGGATGAAGATGGCCGCAAGGCGCATCCGACGCAAAAGCCCGAAGCGCTGCTCTATCGTGTGCTGCTATCGACGACTAATCCCGGCGATATCGTGCTCGACCCATTTTTTGGATCGGGTTCCACAGGTGCAGCCGCAAAGCGGATGGGTCGCCGATTTATCGGGATCGAGCGCGAGCAAGTCTATGCAGACTTCGCAATGGATCGTATCGAAGATGTGACGCCATTCGAAGAACCGGCCCTCTCGATCACGCGCCCGAAACGGGCCGAGCCGCGTGTGCCATTTGGAACATTGGTCGAGCGTCATCTGGTGCGTCCCGGTACGATGCTCTATTCGGCCAATCGCGGTCATAGCGCAAAGGTTCGTGCCGATGGCACGTTGCTGACCAAAGATGCGACCGGGTCGATCCACAAGATCGGCGCACATGTGCAAGGCGCCGAGGCGTGCAATGGCTGGACGTTCTGGCATGTCGATACCGGCGGCGAGCTTGCCCCCATCGACATCTA
>CAZJWF010000080.1:0-14562 GCA_964549375.1 uncultured Neomegalonema sp. | reverse complement strand
CTTGGGGCCGATGTGATGAATATGTCGGTGAAGACCTCTTCCGTCACCAAGGGCGAGACCCTAATCGACACGGCGATGACCCTCAACGCCATGCACCCCGACTTACTGATCGTACGCCACGGTGAGAGCGGCGCGGTCAATCTGCTGGCGCAAAAGGTCAACTGCTCGGTTCTCAATGCCGGGGATGGCCGCCGCGAGCATCCGACCCAAGCCTTGCTCGATGCCCTGACCATCCGCCGCCGAAAAGGCCGCTTGCACCGGCTCAATGTGGCGATCTGCGGAGACATTCTGCATTCGCGAGTTGCGCGCTCGAACATTCATCTGCTGAACAAGATGGAGAGTCGCGTCCGCGTCATCGCCCCGCCCACCCTCCTCCCCGCCGGAATTGAACAATTCGGCTGCGAGGTGTTCCACAACATGCGCGCGGGGTTAGAGGGCTGCGACGTCGTGATGATGCTACGCCTGCAACAAGAGCGCATGGCGGGCAGCTTCATCCCCTCCACCCGCGAATACTTCCACCGTTACGGGTTGGATGAGCAAAAGATGGCAGGCGCAAAGGAAGACGCCATCATCATGCACCCCGGCCCCATGAACCGAGGCGTGGAGATCGACAGCGATCTAGCTGATGACCTCAACCGCTCCGTTATCGGCGAACAAGTCGAGATGGGTGTGGCGGTGAGGATGGCTGTGCTGGAAATGCTGGCTCGGAACGTCACGAATGAGATTGCGGGGGTGACATGAAAAGTGACGAACCCCAAGCCGGGACCATCCGATATGAAATTCCGAGGTGGTTGGCGAATGAGTTCAGAGAGACCGAACAATTATTGTGGGTGGGGAGGCCGTCTCCAAAGCTTCATTTTCGTCACGCTGACGCCTTTGCACTTTACTCAATCGTCGTTGGATTCATCGCTGGTTACATGGCCTTTTTTTTGATGAAAGCCGCATTCATGGGAGTTTTGATGTGGTCCTATGCCGTTTTTTTATTGCTTGGCCGTCATCGTTACGACGCAAAGAAGCGAGCGACAACCTGGTACGCGCTCACAGACCAGCGTGCATTGATCGGTACCAATTTCTTCGTCCCAGAGAAAATTTTTTCTTATCCCAAAGATAAATGGAGACCGCTGGAGTTGGTGAAGGAAAGTGAGGGCCACACCATTTGGTTCACTCAAAAATCTGGATTTGGGCATGGGCTAAATGGCAGCATCAGGCACGGTTTCATGATGATAAACGATGGGCCACGTATATTCGAGCTGATGAAAAGCGTTCGAGGAAGTAGATAATGACCCGCCTCGCCCTCACCAACGCACATCTCATTGACCCGGCGGCAGGACTTGACGCCCCCGGCGGGGTGTTGGTTCAGAACGGCATGATTGCCGATGCCGGAGAGCGGTTGTTCAACGACGGCATCCCTGAAGACGCCGAGGTGATCGATTGCGGCGGCAAGACCCTTGCCCCCGGCCTTGTCGACTTCAACGTCTCCATCGGCGAGCCCGGCGCGCGCCACAAGGAGAGCTTTCGCTCTGGCGGCGAAGCGGCGGCCAAGGGCGGTGTCACCACCATCGTCACGCAGCCGAACACCGATCCGCCGCTTGACGAACCGGCGATCCTCGAGTTCGTCTTGCGCCGCGCGCAAGCCGCCTCCTCCGTTCGCGTTCTGCCCACCGCAACGCTAACCAAAGCGGCCAAGGGCAACGAGATGACCGAGTATCGCTTCTTGCTCGACGCGGGCGCGGTCGCCTTAACCGATGGTGAGAACGCGATTGCCGATCCGGTGGTGTTCCGCCGCTGTCTCGAATACGCGGCTTCGGTCGATGCGCTGGTCTGCCATCACCCGCAAGAACCGCATTTCTCGGCGCTGGGTTGTGCGACAGAAGGTCTCTTTGCCTCTCTGCGCGGTCTGCCGGAAATCCCCGCCGAAGCCGAAGCCATTATGCTCACCCGCGACATCCGTATCGCGGCCCTCTCCGGCGTGCGCTATCACGCGGCGCAAGTCTCAACGGCGGAAAGCCTCAGCGTGATCCGCCGCGCAAAAGAAGCAGGAGCCAACGTCACATGCTCCATTGCCGTGCCGCATTTCTCACTGAACGAGTTTGACATCGCGGATTTTCGCACCTTCTTGAAAGTCTGTCCGCCTCTGCGCGCGGAGGAAGACCGCGCCGCGATGGAGGAAGCGCTGGCCGATGGTTTGATAGACGTCATCACCTCGGCCCACCGCCCCCAAGATGAGGAGTCCAAGCGCCTCCCCTTCGCACAAGCTGCCGCAGGCGGGGTGGGGCTGGAAACCCTTCTCCCTGTCACACTCGACCTGTATCACCGTGCGGGCCTCAAACTCACGACCTTGTTCGAGCGCCTGTCTCTGACCCCCGCCCGCCTCGTAGGGCTGAACGCTGGGCATCTGGGTAAAGGTGCATTGGCCGATCTGATTTTATTCGACCCCCACGCACCGTGGATCGTGGACCGCAAAGACCTGATCTCAAAGTCCAAGAACTCCCCCTTCCATGAACGCCGTGTACAAGGCAAAGTGCTGGGAACATGGGTCGAAGGAAGAAGGGTGTTCGGATGAGAGGTTACCTCCCCGATCTGATCGCGTTCACTCAAGGCGGACCCTATCTGCTGGCCGCTCTCGCTTTTGGGTATCTGCTTGGCTCGATCCCGTTCGGTATGGTGATGGCGCGGGTCTTTGGCCTTGGTAATCTACGTGATGTGGGGTCTGGCAATATCGGGGCAACCAACGTCCTGCGCACAGGCAGCAAAAAAGCCGCCATCCTCACCCTCATCTTCGACATGCTCAAGGGAACGATCCCAGTCCTGATTGCCGCGCAATGGGGACACATGACCGCCGCCGTTGCGGGCTTTGGCGCATTCCTCGGGCATTGCTTTCCGGTCTGGCTCAAGTTCAAAGGTGGCAAAGGCGTTGCGACCTTTTTGGGCGCGTTCCTCGGCCTGCATTGGCCGACATTTCTCGTGATGGGCGCGACATGGCTCGTCGTCGCGTTCGCGACAAAAATATCGTCACTCTCTGCCCTGATCGCCGCCGCCGTTGCACCGATCATTCTCGCGATTTTTGGCGCGAATGAGTATGTCTGGATCGCGGTCCCAATGGCCGTTTTGCTCTGGTGGCGGCATAGCGAAAACATCGCCCGTCTCATCAAAGGCGAAGAATCCAAAATCTCGCTCAGTAAGAAATGAAACCTTTTTCCGATTCATGCGAGCGAAACCAAGCTGAAATCTGCTCAGTCCTCAAAGACGTGCTCAGCGACAAAAAACATGTGCTGGAAATCGGCAGCGGTACGGGTCAACACGCCGTTTATTTTGCGACACGCTTGCCTCACATCATCTGGCAAACGAGCGATCAAGACGAAAACCACGACGGTATTCAGCAATGGCTCGATGAGGCGAATTTAGAGAACACACACCCACCCGTCAGCCTGAATGTCAGCCAAAAAAAATGGCCGGACATCCCCTGCGACAGTCTTTATTCCGCAAATGTCGTCCACATCATGTCTTGGGAGAATGTCGTCGATTACTTTGATAATGGCGCAAAACTCCTCCCCAAAGATGGCCTCTTTATTCTCTACGGTCCGTTCAACTATGGCGGTGAATTCACCAGCCCGAGCAATGCCGATTTCGATCAATGGCTCAAGTCGAACAACCAGCAAAGCGGCATACGCGACTTTGAAGCATTGGACGCATTAGCCAACAAGAACGCCCTATTTTTAAAGCATGACATCGACATGGTTGCGAACAACCGCATCCTGTGTTGGGAAAAACAGTAACCGTGATTGATAAAAACCGCATTCCGGTAAACGATGCGGGAAGGTTTGCGTGGCTGCGCCTTGCGCGCTCTGCCAATGTTGGCCCTGTCACCTTCGCGGCGTTGATGAAACGCTATGACAGCGCCAGCGCCGCCCTTGATGCCATTCCTGAACTGGCTCGGAATGGCGGTGCCAAACGCCTGCGCCTCGCGGACATTGCGAAAGTCGAACAAGAACTCGACGCCGCAGTGTCGGTAGGCGCACACATGCTGATGCTTGGAGCAGATCACTATCCCGCCAACCTCGCCACCACGGGAAGCGCACCGCCCGTTCTCTGGGCGCTTGGCGATCCCAAAACCGCGAAACCACAAAGCGTCGGCATTGTTGGCGCCCGCAATTCATCTGCGCTAGGCCTCAAGTTTGCGGAAACCCTCGCCGCCAGCCTCGGTAAAGCGGATTGGGTAGTGATTTCCGGCCTTGCCCGAGGCATCGACGCTGCCGCCCATCGCGGAGCAATCGAGACGGGAACCGTTGCGGTGCTCGCAGGCGGTGTAGACGTCATGTGGCCGCCGCAAAACGAGGCGCTCTACCGCGAAATCATCGACAAAGGCACTGTCATTTCAGAGCGCGCGATGGGCCATCAGGGGCGTGCACCCGACTTCCCCCGCCGTAACCGCATCGTTTCGGGCCTGTCGCTTGGCATTGTCGTCGCTGAGGGCGCAGAACGTTCTGGCTCGTTGATCACAGCCCGTTTCGCCGGAGAGCAAGGCCGTGAAGTGATGGCCGCCCCCGGCTCTCCCCTTGACCCCCGCGCCGGAGGCTGCAATCGCCTGATCCGGGAAGGCGCAACCCTCGTGCGCGGGATTGAGGACGTTTTGGAAGCCCTATCGACGTTGTCACAGACCCCCCGCCTCGCCGAGCCGTTATTCGAATGGGCTGATGCACAAGGCGAAGCCGACGATGCGCTGAGACACGATATTCGCGGCCTGCTTGGCGTGGTGCCAATCGACACCGATGAATTGATACGCCTCACCGACGCACCGCCCGGCCTCGTCGCGCATGTTTTGCTCGAACTTGATCTAGCTGGACGTTTACGGCGAGAGCCGGGCGGCAAAGTCGCCCTGCTTCCAGATTAAGCGCTAAGAAGCTGAGAGGTCCACGCCGACATACACCTCCGCACCGCCGCGTCGCACTAATAGCAGAACAGCATCTTGTGGATTGAGATTCAATGCGTCTGCGATGTCTTGCGGATTCGATACGGCTCGATTGTCTATACGCAAAATCACATCGCCACGTTCTAGACCACCCTTACGCGCAGGGCCGCTTGGTTCCAATGCCGCAATCACCACTCCATTGGGGGTAATTTGCAACGCAGCCCCAAATCGTTCTTCCATATCTGATGATTTGCGCAAGCTCGCAGGCGTCAATTGAGCCTGTCTTTCATCCTCTAACTGCCCCAAGGTCAAGAGGATGCTATGCTGGACCCCATCCCGCAACACGATAACCGGCACGGCGGTTCGGGGCGGCGTTTGTCCAATGATCCGGGGCAAATCACGGCTGCGCTTCACCCTCTGGCCATTCACCGACAGAATGACGTCGCCTGAGCGGAGGGACAAATGAGCCGGACCGTTTTCATCAACACCAGAAATCAGTGCGCCTTGCTTTCCCGACAACCCCAAGGCCAATGCAATCGAGTCCGTCATCGGCTGAATACTGACACCCAGCCATCCTCGCTCAACACGGCCATCATCTTTGAGGTCGGCAACAATGCGGGAAACCACATTCGACGGCACAGCGAACCCGATGCCGACTGAACCACCTGTGGGAGAGAAAATCGCGGTATTGACCCCAATGACTTCTCCGCGTGTGTTAAATAGCGGCCCACCAGAGTTACCCCGGTTGATTGCTGCATCGGTCTGGATGTAATCGATATAAGGCCCGCCAAGGCGAATGCTGCGACCTTTGCCAGAGATAATTCCTGTCGTGACGGTGCCGCCAAAACCGAACGCGTTTCCAACCGCCATCACATCTTCGCCAACACGAGCGGCATCTGAATTGCCGAACCGAACAAAAGGCAACGCGGTCGGATGGTCAATTTTCAACAACGCTATGTCCGTGCGCTCGTCTGTTCCAACAATCGTCGCGTTAAACTCGCGCTCATCAGGCAACATGACTCTGACGCTGGACGTATCATCCACGACGTGATGATTTGTCAGTACATAACCGCCGGCATCAAGAATGAACCCCGAACCGAGCGCCTCAATCGGCTCAGCGCTGCCGCTCAACCCTTCGGGACCACCGAAACGCTCCAGAAATCGTTGAAGTGGGTGACCATCCGGCAGTCCGCGAAAATTTGACCCACTCGGCGCGTTTTGCGTTGTGAAGATGTTAACGACAGCGGGCGTAACTCTTTCGGCAAGGTTAGCGAAATCTGCCTGGTGGGCGGATGCCGAAGGCGCGGCAAGAGAAGAAGCAGCGAGAGACAACAGCAGCTTTGTCCAAATGTTCATCGAGAGAACCTCCTTTCAAACTGTCTCAACCGAGCTTTAGGAAGCACCGAAATTCGCCACGATGTCGAACATTATGAGGCACATTCACGGCAAGGTTATGGGATCTTGTTTGGACTCCATTTGGCTGCCGCGTTGACAGTGGCAAGCGCTTGGCCCATGTAGCGCGCCGACCATCTACCTCTAAAGGACCACTACTTATGGCCGTTGTGATCGTTGAGTCCCCCGCTAAAGCGAAGACTATCAATAAATATTTAGGCAAGGATTTCAAAGTTCTCGCGTCATATGGTCACGTTAGAGACCTTCCATCCAAAGACGGTTCGGTCAAGCCGGATGAAGACTTCGCGATGACGTGGGAAGTCGATACTAAATCGAAAAAACAGCTCGCTGACATCGCCGCCGCCGTAAAAGGTACGGACAAACTGATCCTCGCGACTGACCCGGATCGCGAAGGCGAGGCAATTTCGTGGCATTTGCTGGAGGCCCTTTATAAACGCCGCGCCTTGAAAAAGAACGTCCCCGTCGAGCGCGTGGTGTTCAACGCCATTACCAAGTCCGCCGTCACGCAAGCAATGAAAGAGCCGCGCGAAGTCGATATGGAGTTGGTGGAAGCGTATCTCGCCCGCCGCGCCCTCGATTATTTGGTCGGCTTCAACCTTTCTCCTGTTCTTTGGCGAAAACTTCCGGGTTCACGTTCAGCGGGCCGTGTGCAGTCGGTTTGCTTGCGTCTCGTCGTCGAACGCGAAATGGAAATTGACGCGTTTACCGCGCGTGAATACTGGTCCGTCAAAACGGCCTTCAAAACCCCCGGAAATGCCGATTTCGAAGGCCGCCTCGTCTCGATGGACGGAAAAAAGCTCGACCGCTTTGATCTGGCAAACGAGGAAGATGCGACCCGCGCTGTTGGAATGATTGAAGCCCGCGATTTCTTGGTGAAATCTGTCGAGGCCAAGCCTGCAAACCGCAATCCTTCGCCGCCTTTCATGACCTCAACATTGCAACAGGAAGCCAGCCGTAAGCTGGGCCTCGGCGCACAGCAGGCCATGCGTGCGGCGCAGATCCTTTATGAACAAGGTCATATTACATATATGCGAACGGATGGCGTCGATATGGCCCCTGAAGCCATCACCGCCGTGCGCGAAGCCATTGGCGAACGATACTCCGCCGAATACGTCCCGAGCAAACCGCGCGAGTACAAAGTCAAAGCCAAAAACGCTCAAGAGGCGCACGAAGCGATTCGTCCGACAGACTTCACCAAAGCAGCAAACGATCTCAAACTCGATGGTGTTGAGAAAAAACTCTACGATCTGATCTGGAAACGTGCCGTTGCCTCGCAAATGGAAAGTGCGCGCCTAGAACGCACCGTTGTCGAAATCGCCAGCCCAGACGGCAAAATCGGTTTGCGTGCCACAGGACAAGTCGTCAAATTTGATGGTTTCCTCAAGGTCTATGAAGAAGGCAAAGACGAAACCTCATCTGACGAGGAAGATGGCGCTCTGTTGCCCGCGATGGCCAATGGGGACGACTTAAAACGCGGAACCACGACACCCGAGCAACACTTCACACAACCTCCACCCCGCTACACTGAGGCTAGCCTGGTGAAACGGATGGAAGAACTCGGCATCGGTCGTCCATCGACCTATGCGTCAATTGTCACCGTCATTCAGGATCGCGGCTATGTCACCAAAGACAAAAATCGCTTAATCGCCGAAGACAAAGGCCGCCTCGTCACAGCTTTCCTTGAGAACTATTTCAAGCGTTATGTCGAATACGATTTCACCGCTGATCTTGAAGAACAGCTCGACACAGTGTCTGCCGGCAAAATGGACTGGAAAAAACTGCTCAAAGATTTTTGGACGCAGTTTTCAGCCGATATTGGTGAAACAAAAGAACTCCGGGTTTCCGAAGTCCTCGACGTCATCAACGAAAAGCTCGGCGATCACGTCTTCAAGGACCGCGGCGACGGAATGGACCCGAAAACTTGCCCCATCTGCGGCAAGGAAATGCGCGAAGGCGGAATGCTGTCAATCAAGACTTCCGCGAAATTCGGCGCCTTCATCGGCTGCACGAACTACCCAGAATGCCGTTACACCCGCGCCTTCGGCGTCAGTGAAGAAGAGGCCGCTGCCCAAGCCGCTGCCGGTGATGGCAAAGAACTCGGCATTGATCCAGAAACCGGCAAGCCGGTTACGCTGAAATCGGGGCGGTTCGGCCCTTATATCCAAATCGGCGAGCCTGAGGGCGAAGGCAAAAACAAAACCAAGCCGCCACGCGGGTCAATTCCGAAAGGTGTCGATGTTGATGACGTCGATTTCGACCTTGCGCTCAAGTTGGTCAAGCTGCCCCGCATTGTGGGTATGCATCCGGAAGACAATGAAGAAATCACCGCCGCCATCGGGCGCTATGGTCCATTCGTCAAATGCGGAAAGACGTATGCAAATCTTGGCGATTGGAAGGAAGTCTTTGAGGTCGGCATGAACCGCGCGGTTGAGCTTATCGCCGAGAAACGCGCTAATCCACGCGCGGGCCGGGGCCGTGCTGCGGCCAAACCGCCTCTCAAGGAACTCGGCGATCATCCGGAGGAAGGCGGCCCCATGAACGTCCTCGATGGACGCTACGGGCCTTACGTGAAATGGGGCAAGGTCAACGCGACCATCCCGAAGACAGTCAAACCTGAGGATGTCACCGCAGAGATGGCCGTCGAGTTGATCGCAAAGAAACTGGCAAAATAACCCAAAAGCGCCGTCACGGCTGGGCTCTCATTTACTTAGAAAGGAACAGTTTGGTGGCGCTGGAGATTGAGCGGAAGTTTTTGCTCGCAGACGATTCGTGGCAGGCCGAATCTGACGACGACATGCAGTATGAGCAAGGCTATGTATCAACCGCCGTTCCCGGCCAAACCGTCCGCGTTCGAATTGCCGGAGAAAACAGCTATCTGACATTGAAAGGTCCGACGACGGGGCTACCGCGTGATGAGTGGGAATACGAAATTCCGATCTCCGACGCGCAAGCAATGTTGGAAACGCTGTGAAGTCCCAACAGAATTCGAAAGAAACGATACCTCGTGAAAACCTCAGATCATCTAATCTGGGAAATCGACGTGTTTGAGAGCGAAAACGCAGGGCTTATCATCGCTGAAGTCGAGATCAGCTCGACGACGCAGGCAATCGAATTACTGAGCTGGGTCGGGACTGAAGTCTCGGAAGATCCGCGCTATTTCAACGCCAATCTCGTCGAAAGCCCCTATTCCACATGGTAAGTGCTGCCTGACCGTGACAGCGCGCGCCGGATCGTGTAGCCGTGCGCCATGAGTAAGCCCCTCCCCTCGCAGGACGACATCCTCCGCTTCATCGCTGAAAATCCAGACAAGACCACGAAACGCGATCTTGCCAAAGCGTTTAAGGTTAAGGGTGCCGCGCGTGTGGTTCTCAAAGATATGATTGCCGAAATGCGCCGCGAGGGGCTGATCGAACGCGGCGCACGCAAAAGCTATCGCCCCAGTGGCGCGCATTTACCTCCCGTCGGTGTTATCGAAATCTCCTCGATCAATGACGACGGTGAACCGGTGGCGCGCCCCCAAACATGGGATTTTGAGGAAGACGAACCAAAAATCATTCTCGCGCCGCAAAGAAAGGGCGACCCTAGCGTTGGGGTCGGCGACCGCGTTCTTGCGAAACTACGCGCACTGCCCAAGGGCGACGAGTACGACTACGAGGCCAAGACGATCAAGAAACTTGCCGCCTCCCGCCGGACTCTTGGCGTTTATCGCGCAGGTTCAGAAGGCGGACGTGTCGTTCCGGTCGACAAAAAAGCCGACCGTGAATTTCGCGTTGAAAGCGCCAATCGTCACGGCGCTGAAGACGGTGAACTCGTCGAAATCGAAACTCTGCGCGGCCCTCGATACGGGTTGCAACCGGCAAAAGTTGTTGAGCGCCTCGGCGATATTGGTGCGCCGCGCTCAATCTCTCTCATTGCTATTCACGAACACGGTATCCCCGTTGAATTTGGCGAGAAAACTCTCGCCGAATCTGAGGCCGCAAAAGAAGTTACATCGCTCAAGGGTCGCGACGACCTACGTGAGTTGCCGCTCATCACCATTGACCCCGAAGACGCCCGCGACCACGACGACGCGATCTTTGCCGAGGCAGACCCTGACCCCAAGAATGAGGGAGGCCATATCCTGTGGATCGCGATTGCAGATGTTGCACACTATGTGCGCCCCGGCTCCGCCCTTGACCGCGAGGCACGAAAGCGCGGCAACTCCTGCTACTTCCCTGACCGCGTAGTTCCCATGTTGCCGGATAAGCTATCGGGTGATCTTTGTTCACTTCATGAAGGCGTTGACCGCCCCTGCATGGGGGTTCGCATTGTTCTGGCAAGGGACGGCACCAAGAAAAGCCACGAATTTTTCCGCGCCATGATGCGCTCTGCCGCCAGTCTCAGTTACGAAGCCGCGCAAGCCACCGCGATGGGCACGCACGGCGCGCTTGACGGACCAATCAAGACGGACGTGATCGACCCACTGTTCGCCTGTTATAAATCGCTCGTGAAAGCCAAAGAGCGCCGCCAACCGCTTGACCTCGACCTCCCCGAACGTCGCATCGTCATGAGCAAAGAAGGCAAGGTAACATCGGTGCGCTTTCGTGAACGTTTCGACGCGCATAAGCTGGTCGAGGAATGTATGGTCCTCGCCAATGTGTGTGCCGCTGAAACGTTGGAGAGCAAACGCAGCGAGTTGATCTACCGCGTCCATGAACCCCCCGTTGAAGAGCGCATTGAGAGCCTGCGGGAAACGCTGGAGACCATCGGCATTCCGCTTGCCAAGGGTCAACGGATGACACCCGGAAACTTGAACACGGCTCTGCGTGCCGCGCAAAAAACTGAGTATTCAGAGACCGTCAGCATGTCTGTGCTGCGCGCTCAGACCCAAGCCTATTACGGGTCAGACAACTTTGGGCATTTCGGCCTCAACCTCGCTCGCTACGCCCATTTTACATCGCCAATCCGCCGATATGCAGATTTGCTGGTTCATCGGGCGCTCACCTCCGCCTTAGGCTTGGGAGAAGACCCCAAAAAAGACGGCTTGAGCATCGAGGATATATCGGATCTGCGCGACACGGCGACGCATATCTCGCAAACTGAGCGGCGGGCAATGCTGGCAGATCGGGATTCGACGGACCGCTATCTTGCAGCATTCATGGAAAATCGTATCGGAGCCGAATTTGAAGCCACCGTCTCGGGCATCGCGCGCTTTGGGATGTTCGTCAAACTCAACGAGACCGGCGCCGATGGCCTGATCCCCATCTCCACGCTTGGCGACGAATATTTCACGCATGACGAAGATGCTGGAACGTTGCGCGGCGAACGCAGCGGCACGACCTTCCGCATGGGAATGCCGGTCGTAGTCAAACTCGAAGAAGCCGCACCGCTGTCAGGCGGGTTAAGCTTTTCAATGGTTGAAGGCGGTGAGGCCGGAAAACCCGCTCGCAAAGGCAAAATCAAAGGCAAACGCCGCCCCACGATTCCAAAAGGAAGACGCGCTGGCAAAGGCCGCAAGGGAGGAAAAGGGCGTCGGTGAGGCATCAACCTCGCACGGACTTATCTGAAACCGTGAATGCGCCTAGGCCGTCTGAAGCAGCGATGTCCGCGGGCGGCACACCACCAAATCATCATTCGATACGTGAAACCAACTCCTTCGTCACAGCAAGTGTTCCCATATCACCGCCAAATTCCATCGGCCTGAGACGGTTGTCATGAAAGCCACTATCCACCGCCGCCTCGATCAGCGCTGCGGCCTCTGCCATTTGCGGCACATCCAGCTTTTCAGCGAGATAATCCAGCATCAATCCACCTGACAGGATCGCGGCCAGCGGGTTGGCTTTGTCTTGACCCATAATATCCGGTGCACTGCCATGCGCGCCCTGAAACAAGCCATGATGATCGCCAATCTCACCGCAACTCGCCATGCCCATCCCGCCAACCAGCCCACCGGCAAGGTCGGAGAGAATATCTCCAAACATGTTTTCCATGACCAGCACGTCAAATTCCCAAGGCTTACGAACCAGATCGAGCGCCATCGCATCGACGTAGTTATAACCAACCTCAATGTCTGGACACGCCGCTCGGCGCTCATCAAATACTTTGCGGAAGAACGCCATTGAAACGAAGACATTGGCCTTATCGACACACGTCACAAGCCCTTTGCCGCCTCGCGACTTACGTTTACGCGCCAATTTGAAAGCGAAATCATGGAGTTTTTCGGTCGTGGGGCGTGAGATCCGCAACGTATCGCGCGCCTCTTCATCACCAAACATCTCTCCGCCGCCATTGGCCGCAGCCGTAAAGAACAATCCTTCGGTGGATTCCCGCAAAATCACCAAATCGAGTTGCGCTGCGCGAGGGTCTGCCAGTCGTTGCGGAGCATTCGGATAGGCCTTCACAGGCCGGACCCCAGCATAAAGGCCATATCGATCCCGCAGACGTAGATGAGGTGAGATCTCTGTGCCATCGTCATGACGCACACTCGGCAGACCAATCGCGCCAAGCAAGATCGCATCTGCTTCTCCCGCGCGCTCCTCGCCGCCCGGTTCAATATCCTTGCCGGTTTTCTGAAAATACGCAGCACCTGCGTCGATATGTTCGCGCGCGATGTCAAACCCCCCAACCTTAAGCCGTGCCGCCTCGATGACGGCAAAGGTTGCATCGATCACATCGGGGCCGATGCCATCGCCGGGAATGGATGCTATGCGCGCCGTCGCGTTCGACATGGTTGTTCCCTCATGTGCCGTTTTATTTGACCGGATCACCCGAGCCGCCGCGCAATTACCGTCTCGGTCAGATCAAGGAAATCAACTTCGTCACGTACCGCGGCGATTTCAGCCATTGTCGCCACATAGCCCCAACGTTCCGCCATCTCCCGATAGCGTGGACCGCGCCAAGCCAACAACTCGCGATACGCCCAACGGATAAAGGCATCAGGGTCCACGACATCCGGCACATCACCGGTTTCAGCCAGATAACGCTGCCAAACGCCCTTCAAAAAACCGGGATTATAGTACATCGGCTTAGGGTCACGATCGAAACGACGCGCTAATTCATCCGCATGATCAACCTCTTCGCGGATGTAAAGGATCATGCTGCCTTCCGACAAAGACGACATCACCGGGTCGGCCCCATCGGACGGCTCAACAACCTCGCAGAGCGAACCAGAAGTATCGCACAGAAAATGCCGATAGCCGTACACCCGCTGTGCGCGCTCGATAAAATAATTGGTGTCTAACATGGACGAGATTTCAGCAGCTCGATGCTCGGTTTGGCGGCGCATGTACTCTTCAAAAGGAATACCGCCTTTATCGGGATTTCCGGGTTTGCCCAGATAGGTGGAGAGCGGCGATAAATTTTCAAACGTGATATTGCTACCGATATAAATAGAATCGCTCAGTAATAACTCACGCAGGAGCGGCGACTTCATCGCCTCTTGCTTAAAGTTATCAACGATATGCTCGCCCATGTAGCGCGTGCCAATGCGGTAATCGACGGAATAGTGAAACCATCCTTCATCGCGAACGATCGACGCGATCCGGGTTTTTCCAACCCCCGACATGCCGAAAAGTGCAAGGGAGCGGCGCTCCTGTGTGCGAAAAGCAATAGGGGTATCGAATAGCATGGTCAGGCTCCGGTCATCCTTGCCAATTCCTAGCGGTTTTAACCCCGAAAGACAAAGCTAGGACTGATTGATTGTCCCGCTTGACAAGACCCCGCGCCACCCGTATCCGAACTTCTCGCAATCTAGCCCAGATGGCGGAATTGGTAGACGCGCTGGCTTCAGGTGCCAGTGACCGCAAGGTCGTGGAGGTTCGAGTCCTCTTCTGGGCACCATTTGTTCTTTTCATAACATCTCAAAATCGCTCAAAGTCATTGATTTGTTAATGATTTTTTCGATAACATCGTCTCACAAGAAATCACCCGATACCCCCAAATCTCATGCAATTGGGGGTATCGTTTGGGGTATGCCCCGCTTCGGGAAAGGTGATACCCCCAGATGACTTTGACAAATCTTCAGATCACGAAAGCGCAGAGCAAAGAAAAGCCCTACAAACTGGCGGATGGCGGCGGCCTATTCCTGCTCGTAAAGCCAAATGGCTCCAAACTCTGGCAGCAAAAATATCGGCACCTTGGGAGAGAGCGACTTCTTTCTCACGGCCCATATCCCGAAGTGACGCTGGCAGTTGCGCGCAAAAAGCGTGATGCCGCTCGCGCATCTATCGAGGACGGCGGAGACCCAGCTACCGAGAAAAAGT
>CAZJWF010000079.1:0-14627 GCA_964549375.1 uncultured Neomegalonema sp. | reverse complement strand
ATATGGAAAAAGAAAAAGCGCTCGAGTCTGCACTCGCGCAAATTGAACGGGCCTTTGGAAAAGGCTCGATCATGAAACTCGGGCAGGGCAACGCTGTCATGGACATTGAGGCGGTATCGACCGGCTCGATTGGCCTCGACGTCGCGTTGGGCATCGGTGGTTTGCCAAAGGGGCGGATTATCGAGGTCTATGGCCCGGAAAGTTCCGGTAAAACGACCCTTGCACTGCATGTGATTGCCGAGGCGCAAAAAAGCGGTGGAGTCTGTGCTTTTGTCGATGCCGAACATGCGCTCGATCCCGGCTACGCCCGAAAGTTGGGTGTTGATCTGGATGAATTGCTGATTTCGCAACCCGATGCGGGTGAACAAGCGCTTGAAATTACCGATACGCTGGTTCGCTCTGGCGCGATCTCTGTGGTCGTGGTCGACTCGGTGGCGGCTTTGACGCCCAAGGCCGAACTAGAGGGCGATATGGGGGACCATCAGGTTGGCGCGCAGGCCCGCTTGATGAGCCAAGCCATGCGTAAACTGACCGGTTCGATTAGTCGCTCGAACTGCATGGTGATTTTCATCAACCAGATTCGGATGAAGATCGGCGTGATGTTTGGCAGCCCGGAGACGACGTCGGGCGGTAATGCGTTGAAGTTCTACTCCTCAGTTCGTCTTGATATTCGCCGTATCGGTGCGATCAAAGACCGCGACGAGGTTGTGGGTAACCAGACCCGCGTCAAAGTCATCAAGAACAAGGTCGCGCCGCCCTTCCGCCAGATTGAATTCGATATCATGTATGGTGAAGGCATTTCCAAACGCGGTGAGCTGATTGACCTCGGCGTAAAAGCGGGTGTGGTGGATAAATCCGGCTCGTGGTTCTCATATGGAGACCAGCGCATTGGTCAAGGCCGCGAGAATGCCAAGACTTTCCTCAAGGAAAACCCTGATATTGCGGACGAAATCGAGCATAAAATCCGCAATGCCAACGGTCTCGATCTCGAAGCTGAGCTGGATGGCGATGAGGATCTGGATGAGGGCGAGGCATAGGCCGCACCGAAGCACTCCAAATGAGGCAGATGAACGCTGCAGCGTTTCGCTTACATTGGATAAGTCAGATAATGACGGTCAGTACGGCATCGTCTGAGGACTGACTCGCCAGCTTCGATAGACAGCACGGGATGCGCGGGATAAAAGCGCGTCCCGAAGGCGTTTTTAGCGCCTGTTGTTTGCGGAGCGATGGACGATGGCGAGTCTTAACGAGATACGGCGCGGTTTTCTGGATTTCTTTGTCAGGAATGGCCACGCGGAAGTCGCGTCCAGCTCATTGGTTCCGAACAACGACCCAACGCTGATGTTCACCAATGCCGGGATGGTGCAGTTCAAGAACGTCTTTACCGGCCTTGAAAAACGCGATTATGACCGAGCCGTGACATCGCAAAAATGCGTGCGGGCAGGGGGCAAACATAACGACCTCGACAATGTCGGCTATACCGCCCGCCACCACACGTTCTTTGAGATGCTCGGCAACTTCTCGTTTGGCGATTACTTCAAGAAAAATGCGATTCCTTTCGCGTGGGAATTGCTGACCAAAGATTATGGTCTCAACCCCGACAAGATGCTCGTAACCGTCTATCACGACGATGACGAGGCCGCAGATATCTGGAAAAAGGTCGCCGGTTTCAGCGATGACCGGATTATCCGCATCGCGACCAGTGATAACTTTTGGGCGATGGGACCGACTGGCCCGTGCGGTCCATGCTCTGAGATTTTCTACGATCACGGCGATCATATCCCGGGCGGTCCACCGGGTAGCCCGGATGAAGATGGCGACCGGTTCATCGAGATCTGGAACCTCGTCTTCATGCAATTCGAGCAAATTGACGAGGCGACCCGCGAAAACCTGCCCAAACCGTCTATCGACACCGGCATGGGGCTAGAGCGGATCGGCGCGCTGTTGCAAGGCAAGCATGACAACTACGACACTGATCTGATGCGGACGCTGATCGAGGCGAGCGCCCATGCGACCTCGACCGAACCCGATGGTCCCGGCAAAATGCACCACCGCGTTATCGCAGATCACCTGCGCTCGACTGCGTTTTTGATCGCGGATGGCGTTGCCCCGTCGAATGAAGGGCGCGGCTATGTCCTGCGCCGCATCATGCGCCGCGCCATGCGTCACGCGCATCAGGTCGGCGCAAAAGACCCGCTAATGCACCGTCTCGTGTCGTCGCTGGTGGCAGAGATGGGGCAGGCATTCCCTGAACTTATTCAGGCGCAGCCTCTTGTTGAGGAAACACTGAATCTGGAGGAAATCCGATTCCGCAAAACGTTGGAACGGGGGCTCGGTTTGCTCGATGCTGAACTTGCCGAACTTTCCGACGATGCCGAACTCCCCGGCGAGACCGCGTTCAAACTCTACGACACGTTCGGCTTCCCACTCGATCTGACGCAAGACGCCTTGCGCGAAAAGGGCCGCACGGTGGATGTCGATGGTTTTGACGCAGCGATGGAGGCGCAAAAGCAACGCGCCCGTGCCGCGTGGTCTGGGTCTGGAGATGCTGCAGATGACAGCGTGTGGTTTGATGTGCGCGACACCCACGGTGCAACGGACTTCCTCGGTTATGAGACGTTGGAGGCGGAGGGGCAAATCCTCGCCATCGTCAAAGATGGTGCGCTGACTGATACCGCCTCTGCGGGTGATACCATCGACGTCGTGCTGAACCAGACGTCATTCTATGGCGAGTCCGGCGGGCAAGTCGGTGATCGCGGCCTGATCGAGACCGATGGCGGCAAGGCGAGCGTGACAACGACGCGCAAGAAACTCGGCGATCTGTTCGTACACTCCGCGACAATTGATAGCGGCACGTTGAAAACCGGCGATGCCGCGCGCTTGACCGTAGAAGAAGATCGCCGCGCGCAAATCCGCGCCAACCACTCGGCAACGCACCTGCTGCATGAGGCTCTGCGTGGCGCGCTCGGCGATCATATTGCTCAACGCGGTTCGCTGGTCGCGCCGGATCGTTTGCGGTTTGACTTCAGCCACAACAAGGCGATGTCGCCCGGTGAGATCAATGCGGTCGAGCGCGAGGTCAACACCTACATTCGCCAAAACACGGCGGTTGAAACCCGGATTATGACGCCCGACGATGCCCGTGCGCTCGGCGCGCAAGCGCTGTTCGGCGAGAAGTACGGCGAAGAGGTTCGCGTCGTGTCGATGGGCACCCAAGCCGGATCGGAAAAGGGTCTGAGCAAAGACGTCTATTCGCTCGAACTGTGCGGCGGTACGCATGTCGCCCGCACAGGCGAAATCGGTGCGCTGGTGACGTTGGGGGAAAGCGCGTCTTCCTCTGGCGTGCGCCGGATCGAGGCACTGACCGGAGAGGCCGCGCTGACCTATTTAGCAGAACAAGACCAGCGCCTCGGCGATGTCACCACTGCGCTAAAAGCGCAGCGCGAAGACGTTGTCGACCGCGTCAAAGCTCTGATGGATGAACGACGCACGCTGCAAAACGAAGTCGCTGATTTGCGGAAACAGCTTGCGCTTGCGGGGGGTGGCGGCGGTGCGCCAGAGGCGGAGGCGAAGGAAATTGGCGGCGTGCCATTCCTCGCGCAAAGCCTGTCGGGGGTCTCGGGAAAAGACTTGCGCGGCCTGATCGACGAACACAAAAACCGCCTCGGTTCCGGCGCGATCTTGTTGGTTGCGGATACGGGCGGTAAAGCGGCGGTGGCCGCGGGTGTGACGGATGATCTGACGGATCGGATCAGCGCCGTTGATCTGGTGCGCGCCGCAGCCGAAGCCTTGGGTGGTAAAGGCGGCGGCGGTCGCCCCGATATGGCGCAGGCGGGTGGGGCTGACCCTTCGAAAGCGCCAGAAGCCATTGCAGCGGCGGAAGCCGTTCTTGCTAGATAGGAGAGACAACTATGCCTGCTTATTGGATTGGCCATGTCGAAGTGACCGACGCCGAAGCCTACGGCAAATATGCCGAACTCGCCGGACCCGCGATTGCCAAGCACGGCGGCAAGTTTCTCGCGCGGGCAGGGCGGTATGTGCAGTTCGAGGGAAATGATCGCGCACGCAATGTCGTCGTCGAATTTCCAACGTTGGAAGACGCGGTGACGTGCTATAACTCGCCGGAATACACGGAGGCGCGCTCTCACGCCGAGGGCGCATCAGTGCGCGACCTGATGGTTGTCGACGGCGTTTAGCCATAAACCGTCGAACGGCGTGACCAATAGTCCAGTGCGTTCTGCGACGCGCCCTGCACGAATAAAATCGTAGGGCGCGCGCGTCTGTTCTTGTGTTAACCCGCGAGGGCCTTGTTGAGATTTTCGTCGATCTTTTCAAGGAAGCCCATCGTTGTCAGCCAGCCTTGATCCGGGCCAACCAGCAACGCGAGATCTTTCGTCATTTGGCCGTCTTCTACGGTGGCGATGATCGTTTTTTCCAATGTTTCGGCGAAGTTTTTCAGCGCATCGTTATTATCGAGTTTGGCCCGATGCTTTAGCCCACCCGTCCATGCGTAGATCGAGGCGATTGAGTTGGTCGAGGTCGCCTCGCCTTTTTGATGGTTGCGATAGTGGCGCGTGACGGTGCCGTGGGCGGCCTCGGCCTCGACGATTTTTCCGTCTGGCGTCATCAGTTGCGAGGTCATCAGACCCAGCGAGCCAAAACCTTGTGCGACCGTGTCTGACTGTACATCGCCGTCATAGTTCTTACAGGCCCAGACATACCCGCCAGACCATTTCATGGCACAGGCGACCATGTCGTCGATCAAGCGGTGTTGATATTCAATCCCGGCCTTTTTGAAATCGGCCTCGAATTCTTCCTCATAGACCTTTTGGAACAGGTCTTTGAAGCGTCCGTCATAGGCTTTCAGTATGGTGTTCTTGGTCGACAGATAGACCGGCCATCCTCGGTTGAGGCCAAAGTTGAACGAGGCGCGGGCGAAATCGAGGATCGACTGATCGAGGTTATACATGCCCATCGCGACACCGGCAGCGGGGGCATCGAACATCTCGTGCTCGATGATCTCGCCGTCTTCACCGACGAATTTGATCGACAGCTTGCCTTTGCCCGGAAAGCGGAAGTCGGTGGCTTTATACTGATCGCCAAAGGCGTGACGACCCACGACGATGGGCTGCGTCCAACCGGGGACAAGGCGCGGGACGTTCTTACAGATAATCGGTTCGCGGAAGATGACACCGCCGAGGATGTTGCGGATGGTGCCATTGGGCGAGCGCCACATTTCCTTGAGGCCGAATTCTTCTACGCGCTGTTCGTCCGGCGTGATCGTCGCGCATTTGACACCGACGCCGTGTTGCTTGATCGCTTCTGCCGCATCAATCGTGATTTGGTCATTGGTATCGTCGCGCGCCTGAATGCCGAGGTCGTAATATTTCAGGTCAATGTCGAGATAGGGCAGGATCAGCTTTTGCTTGATGAAATCCCACATGATGCGGGTCATCTCATCGCCGTCGAGTTCGACAACGGGGTTTTCTACTTTAATCTTGGTCATTGATCTCACCTACTGTTCGAACGCTCGTTTACCTGTGTTCCTTTTGAAAAACAAATCGAGTTACGCGAATGGGTTTCTGATTTGTGTCATTGCCGGGCTTGATCTGACAATCAATGATTGTTTCGAAAGAGATGCCCTCAGCTCTTCATCACCCGGTCGAGCCGGGTGATGACGCAAGTATGGGTTTAGGGTTTGACTCCCTCAGCGATGGTTTGTTTCACGCCCCGGCATCGATGATGCCGTTCATCGTGGCGCTGGGGCGCATGACGGCGGCGAGTTTTGCGGGGTCGTTCAGATAGTACCCGCCTGTATCCGCCGCGCTTCCCTGTGCCGCCGCGAGTTCGCTGACGATAGCGGCTTCATTCTCGGCAAGCGCTTTGGCGAGCGGTGCGAATTCAGCAGCGAGGGCCGCGTCATCGGACTGTGCGGCGAGAGCTTCGGCCCAATAGCGTGCGAACCAATAGTGACTATCGCGGTTGTCAGGTTCGCCGACCTTACGCGATGGCGAGCGGTCATTGTCGAGAATGCCTTGGGTCGCAGCCTCAACCGCATCGCCCAAGATGCCCGCCTTCGCATTCCCCTGAGCATCGGCAAGGAACTTAAAGCTTTCACCGAGCGCGCAGAATTCACCGAGGCTGTCCCAACGCAGATGATTTTCTGCATGAAGCTGCTGCACATGTTTCGGAGCGGAGCCGCCCGCGCCCGTCTCAAACAATCCGCCGCCCTGCATGAGCTTGACGATGGAGAGCATCTTCGCCGAAGTCGCAAGTTCGAGGATCGGGAATAGATCCGTTAGATAATCGCGCAGCACGTTGCCGGTGATCGCGATGGTGTTTTCGCCCTTGGTGATCGTTTCCAGCGAGGCGCGGGTGGCTTCACGCGGGGCCATGATCTCGAATTTGTCCGCGACGCCGGCGGCTTCGAGGATTGGTTTAACGTATTTGATCAGCTCTGCGTCGTGGGCGCGCGAGGCATCGAGCCAAAAGATCGCACGATAGCCGGTGGTTTTTTGCCGCGCGATGGCGAGGTTGACCCAATCTTCGATTGGGGCCTTGCGCGCCGATGCAGAGCGCCAGATGTCGCCCGCTTCAACCTTATGCTCGTGCAGAATGGTCCCGTCGGCGAGTATCATCTTGACGGTGCCATCTGCTGGAATTTCGAAGGTGGTCGGGTGCGAGCCGTACTCTTCGGCCTTTTGCGCCATCAGTCCCAGGTTTTGAACGGTTCCGGCGGTGGCCGGGTTCAGCTTACCGTTCGCCTTAAAGAACGCGATGGTCTCATCATAAACGGGCGCGTAGGAATTGTCTGGGATCACGCAGACCGTGTCGGCCTCTTTCCCATCCGGCCCCCAGCCCTTACCGCCTGCACGGATCAGTGCAGGCATTGAAGCGTCGATGATCACGTCTGACGGGACGTGAAGGTTCGTAATGCCCTTATCGCTGTCGACCATATACATTGGTGGGCGGGTCGCCGTGACCGCGTCAATCGCCGCCAAGATTTCAGGTTCGTCTTTGACTTTATCGAGCAGCGTACCGAGGCCGGCATTTCCACTGACACCAAGTTCGTCGAGACGGTCGCCGTGTTGTTCAAAAACGGGCGCAAGCCACGCTTTGACCGCGTGCCCAAAAAGGATCGGGTCAGAGACCTTCATCATCGTGGCCTTGAGGTGCAGCGAAAAAAGCGAACCTTCGGCCTTGGTCTTTTCGATCTCATCCGCGAGGAATGATCCCAGAGCCTTGGCCGACATGAAGGTTGCATCGACTACAGCACCGGCAGGGTACTCAAGACCGTCTTTGAGCACCGTCTCTCCGTCGGCGGTTTCGAAGATGATTTTTGCGGTCGCATCCTTGTCCAGTGTGGCGGAGATTTCGTTTGAGAAGAAATCATTGCCAGTCATTGAGGCGACGCGGGTTTTACTCTCCGCCGACCAATCGCCCATCCGGTGCGGATTGTTTTGAGCGAATTTTTTCACAGCCGCCGCCGCGCGCCGATCCGAATTGCCCTCCCGTAAAACTGGATTGACCGCTGATCCCTTGAGCGTGTCATAGCGTGCGCGGGTTTCTTTCTCAGCGTCGGCTGACGGGCTCTCCGGATAATCGGGGATTGCGTAGCCTTGGCCTTGCAGTTCTTTGATCGCGGCGACGAGTTGAGGGACGGAGGCCGAGATATTCGGCAGCTTTATAACATTCGCGCCGGATGTTTTGACGATGTCGCCCAGCTCCGAGAGGTGGTCGTCAATACATTGCGCTTCGCTGAGCGATTCAGGGAACCTTGACAGAATGCGTCCGGCCAGCGAGATGTCCTTGGTTCCGACCGAAATACCCGCCGCCGATGCAAAACGCTGAATGATCGGGAGCAAAGACGCACTGGCCAGCTCGGGTGCTTCATCAACTTTTGTGTAGATGATGTCGGGGTTGGACGTGTTGGCCATTGATGTTCCCTTTCGTCGGGTTGAAAATTTTCAGTTTTGCGATGTGATCGCGTTATGCGGTGCAGCGCCGGGCTGGACGAAAGATCTCTTCGAATGCGTCGCCGCTGATGATCGTATTTTGAGCGGGCAGAAAAGATTGCTTACGCGTTTCTGCTCTCGTCGATCCAATCCGACATCGAAACGTTTTCGTTCATGAAGTCCCTCGTTCTAGACTGGCGGTGTGACAGCGCCGCTTTCGCTGCGGCGCACCATAAAGAGACGAGGGCGCACCGGCAACCGCCGATGGACAGGCGATCTGGCAGTGAAGGTAATTGTTTCGCAAAACTTAAGGTGATTCAGTGCGCTACGTAACGCATTGAAAGCAATTATATTTTAGAAAAATAACCTATGATGGTGATCAAGTATCACTGCGACTTCACGATTTCGTAGGAACAAGCTCGTACAAGTTAAATCAAACGCGCTCGTTTGCGCGGATTTACAGATCGTTACTTGGGGGCATCCATGATAACCAGTCCTACTCGTGCCATTTTATTGGCAGGTGCAGCAACTTTGTCTTTGAGTGTTGCGGCATATGCCAGTGAATTCAGTCGTGTAATCGTCTTTGGCGACAGGTTGGTGGATGCGGGTCAATATGTCGACTCTGATACCGTCTTTTCGGATAATCCCGATGAGGAAGTGACGACGGATGGGCGGGGCCGTTTCACGAACCGGGGTGCCGACGGGAATACCGGGCATACTTGGGCGACGTTGGTTTCGCGCAACCTCGGTCACGGCGATACCAACCCGAACCAGCCGCAGACTCTTCCGAATTCTCCGCCCGTCACGCGCGGAACAAACTATGCTGCCGGATTTAACGATAGCGCCGACATTCTCGATTCAATCAACGGCACGTCTGTCATTAACGGAATTCGATACAGTAACGGCAGCGAAGTGCGGACGGTTTTTGGAACCACGGCTCCCGGATTGCTCAACGACCCTGATCGGGAAGGTTGGGCCGTAAATTCGATTGTTCTGATGACTGGCGGCGCGCGCGATATCCGCAGCCTCGCGGACCTTGATTTCGAATTTGATGGTTCGGTTACGCTGTCCCGGTCGGGATTGGCCGAAGATCAAGACGAAATCGAAGCTGTCGCGGATACGGCGGCGGATCGCATATCCACAGGTGCGATTTTGCTGCGTGATGCGGGGGCCGGTCTTGTTGTTGTCACCAATCTGATTGACGTGGGAGCAATCCCTGAAGCGGAGGGGGATGCCGCGCGTGTTTCGGTCGCAATCGACGCTGTGCGGCAGCAATTTGCTATTCTTCGCGCGCAAAATCCGGGTGTCGATTTCGATGCTTTAGAAGCTGAAGCGCTCGCCCCTTATCAGCGCATCCTCGCAAACCCCGAGGTCGTCGCTGAAACACGAACGGCCGGAACGGATCGGTATAATGCGGAGTTGGCCAATAGCCTTGATGGTCAGGACAATATTATCCTGATCGATCAAAATGCGCTGTTCGCGGAAATTCAGGCGAATCCAACGCGGTTTGGATTGGGCGAGGACCTGAACGCGCGGACCGATTGCCTCTCGGACACTGTTTTGCAACCGTGTAATCAAGTCGATGGCGGTGTTTCGGATCACCTGTTTGAGAATGGTCTTGATCTGACGACCACCGCGCATGCGATGCTCGCGCAGCAAGTCTCCTCAGTCATTAGCGCTCCGGTTCAAGTGTCGGGCCTGCCATTTACGGCCATCGCATCGGGCCGCGAAGTTGCCAATGCCGGACTCGCGCAAGTGTCGGCTGAGCGGATCGAGCGCAAAGGGTGGGCACCGTTTGTGTCTGCGGGGATCGGATCGTCGACCTGGAATGATATTTCTGGCGAAGGGCGGCATGGTTCGCTGCGTCTGACCGGTGTTGCCGGGGCAACCTATCACCTTGGTAATGGATTCTCGGTTGGTGCGGCGGCCAGCTATCAAGACATCTCTAACTCGCTGAGCGGAACGAATATCGAGATTGAAGGGTCATCTGTTTACGGCACTGTGTTCGCGGGGGCAGATATCGGCAATCTGTTCGGAACGGCGAGCGTCACGGTTGGTTCCGTCGATTATGATGACGTGAACCGCGTGACGCAGATTGGTGCCGCGACAATCCAGAACTCTGGCGAGACGGATGGCGACGTTTTTGGTGCGTCGCTTGAGGTCGGTTATCGCGCACTTAAAAGCGAGTCGATTTCCGCAGGGCCGATTGCGTCAATTGATCACTGGTCGGCAGATATTGGTGCTTATGACGAAGGGGGATGGGCCGCGACCGCTGTTAATTTCGATTCCGATATCGATGGCGACTCGACACGCGCAAGCCTTGGTCTCTTTTTGGAAGGCGGCGACTTAAACGACGAGAGTATGCCCGCCGTGTTCCGCGTCAAAGCTCTTTATACTCGCGAGTTTGACTCTGACCCGATCACCGTATCGGCCCGGACGCAAACCTCGCCGAATAACAGATTCTCTCGTGAGGGACGCGGCGCGCAGGAAGACAGCCTGACGATTGGCGCACAGCTTACGTATGACTTTGGTCCGGTCATCGGGTCGCTGAATTATAACGTCCGGGTCGGCGAAGCCGATGACCATTCGGGCAGCATCGACTTTAGTGTGCCGCTGGGAGGGAAGTAGGCGAAGGGATTTATAAATATTAGTGCGGAAAGACTCGCCGCTGTTTCCTTTTTGACCTGCCTATGCGTTGGAGGTCTCTATGCGTTTGCTTTGCCTCAGGGCGGTGCCGCTTCGACACCAAGCACTCTGCTGAGTATCCACAATCAAATGAATGCTGCGATTGATGCGAAGATCGGCAAGCCTAGCTCGCGAGGCGATGTTGACGAGAAGGTTGTTTTACCTCGTCTGTCGCGCGGTGTGCGTAGATTAGTTGATGCGTGCCGAGAGCCGTTGGGCCGCCGCGGTATGGCGACTGGCGAGGGTGCCACAGCGATGAAGGTGTGTGTATCCGTGTTTCGCGATCGCAGATGGTTGGCGAATAAATCGCTGCGACCCTTCCAAAGAAAAAAGCCCCCGCTGCGGAACAGCGAGGGCTTTTAATTTCGTCCGCCGTGATGTGCGTTAGCTTGCGACGGGGGCTTCTTCGGCTTCGGGTTTGTCCTCGCCGTAGATGAACAGAGGTTGAGCGTTTCCGGCGATGACTTCGCCGTTCACAACAACCTCTTGAACGTTTTTCATCGCGGGCAGGTCGAACATTGCGTTCAGCAGCGTGTTTTCCAAGATCGACCGCAGACCCCGAGCGCCAGTCTTGCGCTCGATTGCCTTCTTCGCGACGGCTGCAAGTGCATCCTCCGTAAAGGTCAGTTTCGCGCCCTCCATTTCGAAGAGGCGTTGATACTGTTTCACCAGCGCATTCTTTGGCTCGCTGAGAATCGTGACAAGCGCGGCTTCGTCGAGGTCGGTCAGCGTCGCCAATACAGGTAGGCGGCCAACGAATTCCGGGATCAGGCCGAATTTGAGCAGATCTTCCGGCTCTAAGTCAGCAAGCAACTCGCCGATTTTACGGTCGTCATCCGCTTTGACATCAGCACCGAAGCCGATGCCCGAACCCTTGTCGCGCTGAGCGATAATTTTATCGAGACCCGCAAAAGCACCGCCGCAGATGAACAGGATGTTGGTCGTATCGACTTGAAGGAATTCTTGCTGTGGATGCTTACGGCCTCCCTGCGGAGGAACCGAGGCAACCGTGCCTTCCATGATTTTCAACAGCGCTTGCTGAACGCCTTCGCCCGATACATCGCGGGTGATCGACGGATTGTCTGACTTGCGGCTGATCTTATCGACTTCGTCGATGTAAACGATACCGCGTTGCGCGCGCTCGACATTGTAATCTGCCGATTGGAGCAGCTTGAGAATGATGTTCTCGACATCCTCGCCAACATAACCCGCCTCGGTCAGGGTCGTCGCGTCCGCCATCGTGAACGGCACGTCAAGGATGCGCGCGAGCGTCTGTGCCAGCAAGGTCTTACCGCAGCCGGTCGGACCAATCAGCATGATGTTGGATTTCGCCAGTTCCACATCCTGCGACTTGCTGGCGTGGTTCAGGCGCTTGTAGTGATTGTGAACCGCGACAGAAAGCACACGCTTAGCGGTGCGCTGACCGATCACATAATCGTCAAGGACGTCACAAATTTCTTGAGGGGAGGGCACGCCGTCCCCGGACTTAACCAATGAAGATTTGTTCTCTTCACGGATGATGTCCATGCAGAGTTCAACACATTCGTCGCAGATGAAGACAGTCGGTCCGGCAATCAGCTTGCGGACTTCGTGCTGACTCTTGCCACAAAACGAGCAATAGAGTGTGTTTTTAGAGTCGCCGCCACCTGATTTACTCATGCCATCTCTCTCCTGCGTCTCGGCCTGTTGTCATCGTCTGTATCCGTGCCTGAGGACTGTGCGACAACGGGGCCAAACGTCGTGGGCTCGTTCCCACTTTTTATTAGAATCTATTGGAGCACGGACTGCACCGTCATATCAAGCGGTTTGACGGTGCCCCACGCTAACGTCAAAGTAGTATTAGCTATCGTCTTCGGGAACTTCGCGTTTGCTGACGATTTCATCGACAAGTCCCCATTCCTTGGCTTTTTCAGCGGTCATGAAGGTATCACGCTCAAGGGCGCGCTCGACTTCTTCCAGCTTTTGGCCGGTATGCTCGACGTAGATTTGGTTCAAGCGTTTACGTAGTTCAAGGATTTCACGCGCTTGAATTTCGATGTCCGATGCCTGACCCTGAAAACCGCCGGAAGGCTGGTGAACCATGATCCGACTGTTCGGAAGTGAGAAACGCATGTCTTTGGCACCTGCGGTCAGAAGCAGTGAACCCATCGAGGCCGCCTGACCCACGCACAGGGTTTGAACCTTCGGACGGATGTATTGCATGGTGTCGTAGATCGACAGTCCTGATGTAACAACGCCGCCTGGGCTATTGATATACATCGAAATTTCTTTTTTTGGGTTCTCGGCCTCAAGGAACAAAAGCTGTGCAACCATCAGGGTTGCCATCGCGTCGTGGACCGGGCCGGAGACGAAAATAATGCGCTCTTTGAGCAGGCGGGAATAGATGTCGTAGGACCGCTCGCCCCGGCTAGTCTGTTCGACCACCATAGGCACAAGGGTATTCATATACGTATCAACGGGGTCTCTCATCGCGGGGCTCCAGCTGGGCGGTCTTCTGAACGCAGTCGGACGCCCCATCTGGAGCGCCCGTGTAGTATTCGACCGCGAGGTCTTGATATTTCGTAAGCTTCGCGCCCTTCTGGACGGAAATTCTTTAAACGGCTTCGTTTTCTAAAGCTTCAAGCGCGGATTCAAGCTCTTCTTTTGTAACGGTTTTTTCAGATAACGTCGCTTGATCGAGAATGTGATCAATCACTTTATCTTCAAACAGCGGAGCCTGAACCTCATTCATAGCCTGCTGATTGGACTGAATCCATTCGAAGAACTGCTGTTCTTGACCCGGATATTGCCGTGCTTGCTGGATGATGGCATCGCGCAGCTCAGCTTCGTCGACCTTGATGTCGTTCTTTGATCCAAGATCGGCCAACAACAGTCCTAACATGACACGGCGTTTCGCGATGCGCGTGTGCTCCTCAGTTGGTTCAATTTCAGGATGGTCGTGACCTTCGACGTCCGGGTTTTCCTCATGCCAGAGCTGATGCGCGACCTGCTTGCCTTCGATGTCCAGCATCGTTGGCGGCAGTTCGAAATCGACTTTCTCGTCGAGCGCGTCGAGCAGTTTACGCTTGAGATGGGCGCGGGCGGCTTGGGAATACTCGGCACCGACACGCTCTTTGATGCTTGCTTTCAGGGCATCAAGGTCGTCCATGCCAAAGCCTTTGGCGAACTCGTCGTTGATTTCACCAGCTTGCGGGCCTTTGACCTCTTTGATGGTGGTTTCAAAGACAGCCGGTTTGCCCTTCAGGTCTTCGTTGCCGTAATCGTCAGGGAAATTAACCTCGACGTCTTTTTTGTCGCCCGCCTTCGCGCCGATCAGCTTTTCTTCAAAACCGGGAATGAACTGGCCGGAGCCGAGAACGAGCGGGAAGTCATCTGCTGTGCCGCCCTCAAAGGCTTCGCCGTCGATGCGGCCAATAAAGTCGATGACAACCTGATCTTTTTCGGCGGCTGCGCCGTCTTTGGTCTCGTAGGACACACGATCTTCGGCGAGGCGCGCAAGGCTCTCATCAATGGCGGCCTGATCGACCTCAACAACCATTTTCTCCAGCTTGATTTCGCTGAAATCGACGGGCGGCACATCAGGGAGCAGTTCGTAGTTGACCGCAACTGTCAGGTCGTCGCCCTCTTTGAAGTCCTCGTTGACGATCTTGATATCTGGAGTCATCGCAGGTTTGTGATCTTTTTCAGCAATCAGATCGCGGACCGAGCCGTCAACCATTTCCTGAACGGTCTCGCCCATCATGGACTGGCCGAACATTTTCTTCATCAGCGAGAGGGGAGCCTTGCCCTTGCGGAAGCCCTTCATCGCGAAATCTTTGCGATGCGCCTCCAGCTTTTCAGTGACCTTGTCGGCAATCCCCGACGCCGGGACGGTGATCTCATAGGCCCGGACGAGACCTTCTGCGGTTGTTTCGTTTACCTGCATTTCGTGGTTTTCCGACTTCTTACTGGCTGCCGCGCTCACACTGCGCTCCGAATATCTGTGGT
>CAZJWF010000078.1:0-14862 GCA_964549375.1 uncultured Neomegalonema sp. | reverse complement strand
CGTATCAAGCCCACTCGGTACCTCGCCGAGCCACAGATACCCGATCAGCGCGGCCAGTCCCGGTACTAAGGCTGAGAACGAAGACGCCCTCGGTGGTCCCAGCACTTGGATGGCATAGCCGAACGCAATCGTCGCCACAGCGCCCGACAGCAAGCCTTGCGCGATGCTGTGAAAGGCAATGGCTTGCCAACTCAACCCACCAAGGCTCGACCCGAACCGCAGCAGCAACGCGCCGACGATCACCGTCGAATAAAGGCAGACCAGCCCGGCGGCTTGGGGCGGAGTCAGGCCACTGCGCCGAAACGCAACTGAAAAACTCGCCCAGCCTGTCGCGCAGACCATCAGCAACCCGATATTGCCCAGCGCCGCGCTCTCCCCGCCAAGCACCAGCGGCACAACGACGAACGCCGCTCCGACCGCAATAAGCGCAAAGCCGATCCGCTCTGACAATCCAAATCGTTCACGGAACAAAGCCCAAGACAATGCGGCGGCGATCAACGGCATCATGCAAGGCACAATCGCAGCGACATGCGCGACGCTCGCGGTCTGCATCGCCATTGCCATAAAGATCACAAAAGGCGCGCCCCAACCCATCATCATGATCAGCGCCCAGAGCGGTGTCTGGCGTGGAACGAGGCCGCACTTCATCCACCAAGGCGCAAGGCATAGGGCAGGCACCGCATACCGGATCAACGCGAGGTCCAGCGGCGCAACGGCTTCGTTCACCGCAAACCGCGTCGCGACCATCCAGCCGGCCCAAATGACCACCGCCGTCAGGATACTGGCATAGCCCAAGCGCATCCTAGTCTTTCACTCCCGCGATGAACCCGTTAGAAGCCACTCATCTCAAATCAAAAGGCCCGACCATGACCGAGTCTCACGAACCGACCGTCGACGAAACCCTTGCGGCGGATCATGGTCTGAAGCCCGACGAATACCAGCGAATTCTCGAAATTGTGGGCCGGGTGCCGACATACACTGAACTTGGCATCTTCTCAGCGATGTGGAACGAGCATTGCTCCTATAAATCCTCGAAAAAGTGGCTGCGGACCCTGCCCACGGAAGGCCCGCAGGTCATCTGCGGCCCCGGCGAGAACGCGGGAATCATCGATATCGGCGATGGGCATGCCTGCGTTTTCAAGATGGAAAGCCACAACCATCCCAGCTTTATCGAGCCGTATCAGGGCGCGGCGACAGGTGTTGGCGGCATCCTGCGCGATGTCTTCACGATGGGCGCGCGGCCCGTGGCGGCGCTCAATGCACTGCGCTTCGGCGCACCCGATCACCCAAAAACCCGCAGCCTCGTGAAAGGCGTCGTCGAGGGTATCGGCGGCTATGGCAACTGTTTCGGAGTCCCGACCGTCGGCGGCGAGGTCGAGTTCCATCCCAGCTATAACGGCAACCCGCTGGTCAATGCGATGGCGGTGGGCCTCGCGGATGCGGACAAGATTTTTTACTCGGCGGCCTCTGGTATCGGCATGCCGATTGTCTATTTGGGCGCGAAGACGGGCCGGGATGGCGTGGGCGGCGCGACGATGGCTTCAGCGGAGTTCGGCGAGGACGCGGAAGAAAAACGCCCCACCGTCCAAGTCGGCGACCCCTTCACCGAAAAACGCCTACTCGAAGCGACACTCGAACTGATGGCGTCCGGCTCGGTGATCTCCATCCAAGACATGGGCGCGGCGGGCCTGACTTGTTCCGCCGTCGAAATGGGCGACAAGGGCAACCTCGGCGTCATCCTTGATCTGGAAAAAGTCCCGACTCGAGAACTCAACATGTCCGCCTATGAGATGATGCTCTCGGAATCCCAAGAGCGGATGCTCATGGTTCTGCGCCCCGAAAAAGAGGCCGAGGCCAAAGCGATCTTCGACAAATGGGATCTCGACTTTGCGATTGTCGGCGAGACGATTGCGGAAGACCGCTTCCATGTACGCCTTAACGGTGAGACGAAAGCCGACCTACCACTCAAAGCACTTTCTGGAACCGCGCCAGAATATGATCGTCCGTGGGTCGAAACACCCAAGCCCGCCAACGTCTCGGACGTTCCGGCAATGGATGTCGGCGAAGCACTCCTTAAGCTCATGGGCACGCATGATCTGTGCTCGCGCCGTTGGGTGTGGGAGCAATACGACAACACCGTGATGGCGGATACCATCCAACTCCCCGGCGGAGATGCAGCGGTTGTTCGCGTTCACGGCACTCAAAAAGCCCTCGCCATGAGCGCCGATGTCACCCCGCGCTATTGCGTTGCGGACCCAACCGAGGGCGGCAAACAAGCCGTCGCCGAAGCCTTCCGCAACATCTGCGCGACCGGTGCACGGCCTCTCGCGGCGACGGATAACCTGAATTTCGGCAACCCGGAAAAGCCGGAAATCATGGGTCAGCTTGTCGGCTGTATCATAGGCATCGGCGAAGCCTGCGCCGCGCTGGATATGCCTATCGTCAGCGGCAATGTCAGCCTTTATAACGAGACCGAAGGCATGGGCATCCTGCCCACTCCCACCATCGGCGGCGTTGGCTTGCTGGCGGATTCGGCCAAGATGATGACCGTTGGGTTCAAGGCGGCGGGCCAGCCGATTGTCCTGATCGGTGCGGGCAGCGGCGGCCACATGGGCCAATCGCTTTATCTGCGTGAATTATTTGGACGCGAAGAGGGCGCACCGCCACCCGTCAACCTCAACGCTGAACGCCTTGCCGGAGAGCTGGTTCAAGCGCTGATCGAGAATGGCATTGTCACCGCTTGCCATGATGTTTCGGATGGCGGCCTCGGTGTCGCACTGGCCGAGATGGCCTTGGTGGGCGACATCGGCTGCGACGTCCGCACCCCCGGCGGCGCAGATCACGAGACGTTCTTCGGGGAAGACCAAGGCCGCTACGTCGTGACCCTCACCGACCCCAGCGCCTTTGATGCTCTGACAGAGCTGTCCGTTGGCGCAGGCATCGCCGCCCCGTGGATTGGCGAAACGGGCGGAGATGCGGTCGTGCTGGGCGGATCGTCCGTGCTGCTCGCCAACCTTCGCACCGCGCATGAAGGCTGGCTGCCAGAGTATATGGCCGGTTAGATCGGTCGATCATTCTCTGATAGAAGAAAAGAGATTACCAATGATGGGGCAGGGTGTCCGCGACGATGTTTAACGACACGGCTATTGCCAGTTTCCGCGGCCCTTGGGGTGTTCCGATTGAGATTGGGTCAACGCTGCCATTGCTCGGCGTGATTATTCTCATTGCGAGCGGTGGTCCGGGACCAGAGATCCTAGCCTTTATCGCGGTGATCGTTGTCTCGATCCTGCTGCATGAACTGGGTCACGCGTGGGGCTGTATCGTCCAAGGCCTCCCCGTCGCTCGGGTCCGGCTCTATGGCGGCGGCGGGTTTTGCCAACCCGCGAAAGCGCCATCCCAGCGCGAGGACGAGTTGATCGTCGCGATGGGACCGATTGTGAACATTGTGCTGTGGGCGCTGGCCTCTCTTGCGCTCGACGCGGTGGAGGGCGGCTTCGTCCGCATGATCCTGTGGCAGATTATGGTCGTGAATTTGGCGCTGCTCACGCTGAACATGCTGCCAGTGCAACCGTTGGACGGCGGCAGATTGTTACATTTGGTCCTGCTACGGTTCCTGCCGAAACTGCTTGCGTTGCAGATCGCCGGATTTGTTGGTTTGATTATCTCTGTTCTGTGGATTCCAGCGATGCTTATGGTCTGGTTCTACTTGGGATTTTTTATATTTTTTATGCCGCAGATTGGTTTGCACTGGGCGATGTTCCGCGCGAAGTGATCCGCGGGCGCTAAGCCCTGCATTGAACCCGTCCGTTAAACCGCTTAAGTCTCAATCAGACAGTTTTGACGGAGCGACCCATCTATGCCCATGCAAGCCGGTGAAATCGAAGCCCTTATTCGCGAAGCCTTTCCGCAGGCCGAGGTCGAAATTCGCGACCTTGCGGGTGACGGGAACCATTATTCCGCTTCGGTGACGGATGAGAGCTTTCGTGGCAAATCGCGCGTCGCTCAACACCAGATGGTTTATGCGGCGTTGAAGGGAAAAATGGACGGTCCGGCGGGCGAGCTTCATGCGCTTGCGCTGCAAACTTCGGCGCCTGAGGCGTCGGCGTGACCGGCCTGATCGTCTCTGTCGGGTTGCTATTCGGCGGGATTGCTGCGCTCTACGCCGTCGTCGAGTTGCTGTCGCCCACATCCCTACGCCGGCGGCCTAGTATGAAAAATGACCCACAAATCCTAGGTGGTGAGTTTAACTCGGGTCGCGGCGGTCATTCCACAATCTGGTCCGTCCCGCGTGATGACCAGGAATACGCAAAGATCTGGTCAAACGACCGCTAAGCTAATCAAGGACTTCGAAACATGACAGACGCCATTCAAAGCCAGATCAAAGAAACCGTCGATACCAATGACGTTGTTCTCTTTATGAAAGGCACGAAACAGTTTCCGCAATGCGGGTTCTCTAGCAAAGTCGCAAGCGTGCTGAACTACCTGTCGGTCGAGTTTCAGGACGTTAACGTCCTCGATAGTGATGAGATGCGTCAGGGGATCAAAGACTTCACCAACTGGCCAACAACGCCGCAACTTTATGTCAAAGGCGAGTTCGTTGGCGGTTGCGACATCGTCACGGAAATGACGCTCAGCGGCGAGTTGGATACTTTGCTGAAAGAAAAGGGTGTCGCATTCGATCAGGAAGCTGCCAATAAAGTGCGCGAAGCCAACGCGTAACACCCCGATCATCTCTGAAGGCATAGAAAAACCCACGCTCGGGGAAAGCGTGGGTTTTTGTATGGGACGACGCGGAGAAGTAAGTGCTTTGGGACAAAAGCGGCTTCTCCGCGTCTGCGATAGAGAACGGGGGACCCTCTTATCGCGCGTTCCGAAATTGCAGCGTATTGGTTAACCAAGAGTTACCAACCAAACGCGGTACGGCATTATTTGGTTAATTTTTCCCGTTATCGCGTTAACTTTTCCGTTTATTTGCGTTGAACGGTCGGAATTTGGCTCTGCACTGGGGCGAAAGGCGGGTGGCAAAGGTAAAAAATCGCTGTCTTGATTGAGAATCACCCTCAAATTTTGACCCATATCGCTAACTTTTGAGAACCGATTCGGACGCTCACGGATGAAATTGAGCCGTATTCTGCCGAATATGGAAACTTTTTTGTTAACCTAGAGTCGGGTTAGAACGTCGGAAATCCTTAGGATTCAGCGGAAAACTGGGTCAAACTAGGATTGTTAAGTGTTAACGTTACTGAGCCGATAAGATTCAGACTTGCAATCTTGAGCAGATTATCGCTATCGTCGGGGCACTGCTCGATAGGTTTCTTGCCTGTATGAAACCTGCCTCAATCCAACTTAAGACGCCTTTGTAAAAAGGCGTCTTTTTTTATGCGCGATTCCAGTTTTCTCTGACTTGACGGGGGTTCTCGACGGGCGCAGCCTATTTCCAGTGCATTTTCTAGATGGAGGTTATGATGAAAGTTCTTCAAATTCTCCAGCGCAAAGGAAGCGCTGAAATTGAATCTGTTTCTCCTGATGATTGCCTTTCCGATGTCGCAACCAAGCTGTCAGAAAAGAAGATTGGTTGTGTCATAATTCTTAATCACAGTGGTGAAATCGCTGGGATTGTTTCAGAACGGGACATTGTTCGGGCAATCGGTCGAATTGGCCACGACTGCCTCGATCATCCGGTCAGTTCCGTGATGACATCCGATGTTGTCACCTGCGCGGTTGAGGATGACGATAATTCCATTCTTGAAAAGATGACGGGCGGTCGATTCCGTCATATGCCGGTGTTGCGCGAGGGTGCGCTGGTTGGCTTGATTTCCATTGGTGATGTCGTGAAAGCCCGAATCGACGGGCTGAAGATGGAAAACGAAGAGCTTGAGAATATGATCCGCGCGGCGACGGCATAGGCGCCGCGGATAAGAGCAGGGCGATTTATGCGGCGTATCGGATTGTATCCGGGGACTTTTGACCCCGTCACCTTGGGTCATATGGACGTCATCGCCCGCGCTCGAAAGCTGGTGGATCATCTGGTTGTCGGTGTCGCGAAGAACGAGGGGAAAGGACCGCTGTTCTCGACCGACGAGCGGGTAGCTTTGTTGCAAGCGGAAGTCGATTCCTTGGGGGACGGCGACGGTCTTGGCACAATTGCCATTGAACCCTTCGACAAACTGCTGATGACCTATGCCGAGGATTTGGGCGCACAGGTTATTGTGCGGGGTCTTCGTGCGGTCTCGGATTTTGAATATGAATTTCAAATGGTCAGCATGAACCGCGCACTAAACGATCAAATCGAGACCGTTTTTTTGATGGCGGAGCCGGAACATCAGGCCATCGCATCGCGTTTGGTCAAGGAGATCGCTCGTTTGGATGGCGATGTGAGCAGCTTTGTGTCGCCCGCTGTGAACGAAGCATTGGTTCATCGTTTCAAGAACGGCATTTGACCTGACGCTGTTGACGCGGTAGCGCTCCTCAGGTCGTCAAGCTATTGAGGCGAATATAACAATCGCGGAGATTGAGATGAGAAAGATTTTGGGCCTTGGGCTCGTGGTCATGCTCGGAGTTGCCGCAGTGATCATGATGCAAACTAGGACAGCCGTTGTAACGTCTGTCGATGCAAAGGAGACGAATGTGGCCGTCAGTGACCCTGAAAATACCCTCGTAATGGAACTCGCGACCGGGAACGTCCTGATCGAGCTGTCACCAGAACATGCGCCTAATCACGTCGCGCGCATTAAGGAACTGACGCGCGAAGGATTCTACGACGGCATCGTCTTCCACCGCGTTATTGCTGGATTTATGGCACAGACGGGCGACCCCACGGGAACGGGGACCAGCGGATCAGGGAAAAACCTTGATGCTGAGTTCACCGATGCGAACTTCGTGCGCGGTGCGCTTGGCATGGCGCGGGCACAGAATCCGAACAGTGCGGACAGCCAGTTCTTTATCTGCTTTGATGAGGCGTCTCACCTGAATGGCCAATACACCTACCTCGGCAAAGTCATCGACGGCATGGAGCTGATCGACGGTCTGAAAAAAGGCGCACCGGGTTCCGGTACGGTTACGGACCCCGACAAAATGGTCTCTTTGAAAGTTTACGCCGACGTCAAGTGACCATCATTCACGATGATATATGTTTTGAGGCGCCGCGATTGCGGTGCCTCTTTTCGTTAGAGCGAAACGCATGACCCGCCCCGACCTTTCCGTCGATCTTTTCGATTTTGACCTTCCTGAAGACCGGATCGCGCTGCGCCCAGTGAAGCCTCGGACGGCGGCTCGCCTGTTGGTCTCAGGCGATGAGGGAATACAGGACGAGACGATCAGCCGTTTGCCGGAACTTTTACGCGCGGGTGATATTCTCGTTTTTAACGACACGAAAGTCATTCCCGCACGGCTGAGCGGGCAGCGAACACGGGCCGATACGACCGTGAATGTCGAGGCGAATCTGATTGAACGGATTGACGCTGCGACATGGCGTGTTCTCGCCAGACCGGGGAAACGCCTGCGCGAAGGCGACCAGATCAAATTCGCCGGCAATCTGGGTGCAACATTAGAAGCGAAAGAAGAAAGCGGTTCGCTTTTGCTTCGATTCGACGTGACTGGCGCGGAATTAGACCGCGCGATCGAACTATGCGGCGTCATGCCGCTGCCTCCTTATATTGCGGCGCGCAGGTCGGCAGATGCTCAGGATGAAAGCGATTATCAGACGATCTTGGCTCGCAACGAAGGGGCAGTTGCGGCTCCGACGGCGGCGTTACACTTTGACGAGGCTCTGCTTGATACTTTGATACAAGCGGATGTTTCGGTCGCAACAGTAACGCTGCATGTAGGGGCAGGCACATTTCTCCCCGTCAAATCTGAGACGACTGCCGGACACGTCATGCATGCCGAAACCGGGCAGATTGATGCCGCAACTGCCGAGCGCCTCAATACCCTGAAAAACCAAGGTGGGCGCTTGATTTGTGTCGGAACCACTGCCCTTCGCGTGGTTGAGACGGCTGCAAACGAGGACGGTACTCTGTCGGCTTGGCACGGTTCGACAGACATCTTTATTTCGCCCGGTTATCGGTTCAAGATGGTGGACGGGCTGTTGACGAATTTTCACTTACCCCGGTCAACGCTGATGATGTTGGTCGCGGGTTTGGTTGGGATGGAACGTATGCGGATGATATATCGTCACGCGATAGAAAATAAATATCGTTTCTACTCATACGGCGATGCGTCGCTCCTTTTTCCATGCTCTACAGAATGTGAAGTTTTTGATTGCCCAAAATCGTGAGTTCGTGCTTGCCCTAAGGCACGAGTTCGTGAAAAAATCTCCCGCATACTAGGTATAACTCGGATCGGAATCGGCGCGGCCTCGGCGCGCTCTGGAGGAACAAATGCAGCAGTACACCCTTCGCGCAAAACTGATGATGGCTTGTGCAATCACTGTCGGATTGACCGGCGTCTCCCTTGCTCAGTCGACGGCTGAACTAGACAAAGCTTACGCGGTTGACGATCTGCTTCCGCCTGAGGCTCAGCCCGGCGAATGCTATGCCCGCGTCTACATCCCTTCTCAGGAAAAAGAAGTGGCACGACAGGTCCTTGTTAAAGAGGCAACCGAAGAACTTAAAGTCATCGAGGCTGAGTACAAAACAGTCGTCGAGACGGTCGAAATTGCCAAAGAAGCTGAAAAGCTTGAGTTGATTCCAGCGGTCTTCAAGACCGAAACCACGACGATTGAGCTGGAACCAGAGCGCGAAGTCGAAGAAATCATTCCGGCGGTCTACGAAGAAGTCGTCGAAAAGGTAAAAATCCGCGAAGCTTATAAGACGTGGAAAAAAGGCGAAGGCCCGATCCAGAAGTATGATGAAGCCACTGGCGAGATCATGTGTCTTGTCGAAATTCCGGCTGAGTATAACGAAGTTACGAAGCGCGTTGTCAAAACGCCGCCGCGCACGATCACTAAAGTGATCCCGGCTCAAATGAAGACCATGGAAGTCAAAGTCATGGTTGAGCCTCCGAAAACAAAAAAAATCATGATCCCGGCGAAATTTGAGGAAGTTGAAGTCCGCAAACTCGTCACTGCTGCGAAAATCGATCGGATCGAGATCCCGGCACGCTACGAAACGGTTTACGAGACCGTGAAAGCAACAGAAGGCCGCATGGAATGGCGTCCAATCTTGTGCAGCACAAACGTTTCGGAAGACATTATCTCCCGTCTCCAAATCGCTCTGCGTGACAAAGGCTTCAATGTCGGCGTCATCGACGGCGTATTGGGTCAAGGCACAATGAATGCTGTGAAGCGCTATCAGAAAGACAACGGATTGGCCGAAGGTCAGATCACGATTGAAACCCTGAAAGCACTTGATGTCGCCATCCGCTAAGGACGATTAGGCAAAGAAAAGCAGACGGCGGCGCTGAAAGGCGTCGCCGTTTCGCGTTTGCGACCTCCGGTGGTCGCGTTTGAACGCGATTAGAGAATCAGGATACGAAAAAGCATCGCGGACGCTGCCTCCTGATATGGATGTCCGTCATGGTTTCGATTTTTCGCAGTTCGTGGGCGCTTTTTCTCGGCATCGGCTTGCTGATGATTGGCAACAGTATGCAGGGCACCTTGCTGGGTATCCGGGGAGGGTTGGAAGATTTCGACCCCACCGTCATGGGTTTTGTCATGGCGGCATATTTTATCGGGTTTTTGGGTGGCTCTTGGGTTGCACCCGGCATGATTCGGCGCGTCGGCCATGTGCGCGTTTTCGCGGCCTTGGCGTCTCTGATCTCGGCGGCTTTCATTATCTATGCGGTATTCGTCAATCCGTGGGCATGGGCCTTGATGCGGTTGATCGTCGGTTTCGGCTTTTCGGGGGTCTATGTGGTGGCCGAAAGTTGGGTCAACAATGCCGCCGATAACGAACATCGCGGACAAGCGCTGTCCGCGTATATGATTATCCAGATGTTCGGAATTGTGATTGGTCAGGCGTTAATCAACCTGTCCAGTCCCAACGGTTATGATCTGTTTATCCTGATGTCTGTGCTGGTTTCGGTGTCGTTTGCACCGATCCTGCTCAGCGCGGCTCCAGCACCTGTCGCCGCCGCTGGTGAGCGGATGTCGATTACTGAATTGTTCAAATCCTCTCCGCTTGGCTGCGTCGGGTCGGTATTGCTGGGCGGGATTTTCTCAGCCCTTTTCGGGATGGCGGTCGTTTACGCGGCAGAGCTAGATTTCTCGGTAGAGACGACGTCTGCATTTGTATCCGCCATCTATATTGGCGGGATGTTGTTGCAATATCCGATTGGTTGGATATCCGACCGCATGGATCGCCGCCTCGTGATTGTTTTGGTCACGGCCTTGGGCACGGGCGCTTGTATTTTAGGAATTTTCGGGGCGCCATCGAAACCGGCGCTCTTTGTGGCGGCGTTTGTTTTGGGCGGCGTTGCCAATCCGCTCTACAGTTTGCTGTTGGCGCACACGAACGATTTTCTGCCAGCCGAAAAGATGGCTTCTGCGAGCAGTGGTCTTGTGTTCCTGAATGGCCTTGGGGCGATGTTCGGGCCGGTAACCGTGGGGTACATTATGGAACGGATTGGCCCCAACGGGTTCTTCATGTTCAACGCGGCTCTCTGCGCGGGTATATCGGCTTATGCTGCCTATCGGATGACACAGCGCGCGGCGGTCGATCCTGAAGAGGCGGGCACTTATGTCGCCGTCCCAACCCGTTCGGTCGTGGCGGCTGAAGTCGCGGCGGAACTCTATTCGGAAGAGGTAGTCGAGAATGAATGACATTCAGGCCGTAAACGACTTTTGGCTGAATGAAGTTGGGCAAAACGGCTGGTATGTCGCTTCAGATGATGTTGACGATGCAATTCGAGAACGTTTTGCACCATTGGTCGAGCAGGCAAAAGTGGGCGTGTTGGACGATTGGCGGGCCACACCTGAGGGTACGCTGGCTCTGCTCATTTTGCTCGACCAATTCACTCGCAATCTAAACCGAGGGAGCGCAGAGGCCTTTGCGGCGGACGAGCAGGCGCGGGAAATTGCGCGTATTGCCGTCGGCAAAAATCAAGACCTCGAAATTCCTGAACCGGGGCGGCAGTTCTTTTATCTTCCGTTCGAGCATTCTGAAAGTTTGGCGGATCAGCATTGGGCGATCATGTTTTTCACGACGCGCATGGTAACGCTGACGGAAGAGGTCATGTGGAATGTGAGACAACACCGCGAAGTCATTCGCCGCTTTGGCCGCTTTCCCTACCGAAACGAGGCGTTGGGGCGCGATTCTACGGAAGAAGAAATCGCCTTTTTAGCTGAAGGTGGCTATACACCGGGAAAGAACGTTAAGATTGCATGATCGATTTTATGCTCGTAAATAGTGTTAAGGTGGTTTTGACAACCCGGAGCAAAGAATGAAAGTCGATGGAGTGCCTTATCGGTCGATCTGGCCATCCGGTGATGGAGAAACCGTCGAAATCATTGATCAGACCTACCTGCCGTTCGCGTTCGAGATCAAACGTCTGACCACCAGCGCCGAGGCTGCCGAAGCCATTCGGGTGATGCGGGTGCGCGGTGCGCCGTTGATTGGTGTCACGGCTGCCTATGGTATGGCCCTCGCGATGCGTGAAGATGCAACCGATGCGGGGCTGTCCCGTGCCTTCGAGACATTGCTCGCCACTCGTCCGACAGCCGTCAATCTTCGTTGGGCGCTGGAAGGTGTGCGCGCGTTATTGCGCCCATTGGCTCCGGCAGATCGTTTTGACGTTGCTTACGCTCGCGCGGCGGAAGTCGCCGACGAAGATGTTGAGATCAATCGTCGTATTGGCGCGAACGGTTTGCCGCTACTTCGGGATATCGCCAAGCGTAAAGGGCGCGTCAATGTCCTAACCCATTGTAATGCTGGGTGGATCGCAACAACGGATTGGGGCACGGCCACCTCGCCGATTTATCAGGCGCATGAGGCAGGAATCGACGTTCATGTCTGGGTCGATGAAACGCGTCCCCGCAATCAGGGTGCGTTTTTGACGGCGTGGGAACTGCAACAGCACGGCGTTCCCCATACCGTCATTGTCGACAATGCGGGAGGTCATCTGATGCAGCATGGCGAGGTCGATCTGGTGATGACCGGTACGGATCGCGTGTCTGCCAATGGCGATGTCTGCAACAAAATTGGTACGTATCTGAAGGCACTTGCCGCTAGGGATAACGATGTGCCGTTCTACGTCTGCTTGCCAAGCCCAACGATTGACTGGCGCACGGCTGATGGTGTCGCAGAAATCCCGATTGAGGAGCGCGATGGCGGCGAAGTTACGCACCTCGATGCACTGCTTGCAGATGGATCTGTGGCCTCCGCGCAGGTCGTATCAAACGGCTCTCCCGTGGCCAATCCAGCATTTGATGTGACCCCGGCGCGGCTGGTGACGGGTCTGATCACCGAGCGCGGTATTGCCCCGGCGACCCAAAAGGGCCTCGCCGAGATGTTCGAGCGAACCCCATAGGCAGTCACACAGACTCTCCCTCCCGTGATTGTGTTTCCGTTGTCGGTGTCAGGGTTTATAGTGCCCCGCAAGGAGGACTATTATGTTGAAACACTTTATCGCCCCACTGCTTCTGGCCTTGGTTGTGATGGGAGGAACACCGATGACTGCGATTGCAGCACCTGCCGAAACCCTTGAAAAATCAACCGACAAGAGCGTACCTGACGCGGTTGACGCTTTTCTCGCCATTTTAGGGAAAAAAGGCGCAACCGTCTTTTCTGTGGTTGAACATGCCAAAGGTGCGGAGAAGGTCGGCATGGAAATGAAACCGGCGACTCTGGTGATTTTCGGCAACCCAAAACTCGGTACACCCTTGATGCTGGAATCGGCGACGATTGGCATTGACCTGCCGATGAAAGCTCTTTTCCTTGAGGATGAAGATGGAAAAACCAAGGTAATTTATACAGATATTGCCAAGGTTGCTGCCCGTCACAGCATTGACCCGGAAGTCGAAGCGGTTCAGAAGGTGGCGCAGGTTTTAGAGGGCCTGACCAACGCAGCGTTGAATTGATCCATGACAGACGACATCGCGCCGCCGCGCCTTCGCCACCCGGAGAAGGCGCATCGCAAAGACAATGAGTCGGTCAAAAAGCCGTCTTGGATTCGCGTGCGCGCGCCCAGTTCTGCGGGATACCGCGCGACGCGGGCGGTGATCGAAGAACATGGATTATCGACAGTCTGCCAAGAGGCAGGCTGTCCGAATGTTGGCGAGTGTTGGTCGCAAGGTCACGCCACCATGATGATCATGGGCGAAACCTGCACCCGCGCTTGCTCTTTTTGTAATGTTGCGACGGGCAAGCCCGATGCGCTCGACCCGTTTGAACCGGTAAAGGTCGCGGATGCCGTGGCGAAGTTGGGCCTCGAACATGTGGTCGTGACCTCGGTGGATCGTGATGACTTGGATGATGGTGGTGCCGAGCATATCGCCAACACCATCCGGGCCATCCGCCGCAAGCGCCCGGAAGCCACCATCGAAGTGCTGACGCCCGATTTTCTTCGCAAGGACGGAGGTTTAGAAATCGTCGTGGAGGCGCGCCCGGATGTGTTCAATCACAATCTGGAAACGGTTCCCGGCTTTTATCCCGAAGTTCGTCCCGGCGCGCGGTACTTCCATTCTCTGCGCCTTTTGCAGCAGGTCAAAGAACTTGATCCGACGATGTTCACGAAATCGGGGATCATGGTTGGAATGGGCGAAACTCGTATTCAGGTGCAGCAGGTCATGGATGACATGCGCGCGGCAGATGTCGACTTCCTGACCATCGGTCAATATTTGCAGCCCACCAAAAAGCATTACCCCGTCCGCGAATACATCACCCCCGAAGCGTTTTCCGCATATGAGACCGCCGCCTATGCGAAGGGCTTTTCAATGGTTTCTGCCTCACCGCTGACGCGGTCATCGTATCACGCGGGCGACGATTTCAGACGCCTGCGCGCCGCACGCCTCGCCAGCAACGGATAAACCTTTCCATGACTGCCCACTCCGAACGCCGCCGCGTTCCCTATTCCCCTGAGCAGATGTTTGACCTCGTCGCGGATGTCGCGACGTATCCAAAGTTTATTCCGTGGATTAATAGCGCCCGTATCCGCAAGCGGACGCAGATCCCGGCGGGCGGACAACAGTTCGAGGCCGATCTTGTCGTATCCTTCGCGGTCTTTCGCGAAAACTACACGTCGCTGGTCAAAACCTTTCCGGCTGGCGACGAAAATGTCGCGCGAATTGATGTGCAAGCGATCAGCGGACCGTTCAATAAACTCGTCACACAATACGCTTTTCATCCGGCAGGGGATGGGGCGTGCGATATGACTTTCGATGTTGATTTCGCGTTTCGGAGTCGAATTTTACAGCGTGCTGCTGGTGCCGCGTTTGATATCGCCATGCGAAAAGTTGCTGCCGCGTTCGAGGATCGCGCGAAGGTTCTTTACGGCACGGCTACCTGAGATCACGTAGCGATTTCGCCGCCTAACTCGTCATCGATGAACTGTTGAACGATGCTGTCGAAATCGGCGTCCGCTTCCATCCCAAGCGCGCGTGCTTTGGCCGGGTTAAAATCGACGGCCCATCCAGATACGATTTTTTCAACGGTTTCGTCGCGGTCATAATCGATACGATCGAGCGCCGTTTGCCCGCCTTTGCGGCCCAGAGCGTCGATCATCTCTGCAACCGTAACGGTGATACCGGGTAGATTGAAGCAGCGATTTTGTCCCAGCGCCTCACCGTCTAGCTCGGCGGTCCGTAGCAGGTTGTCGACAACAGCACGCGGTGAGGTCAGCCAACCTTTTGTCGCTTGAGGGTCGACCGGGCACATTGCTGGATCGCCTTGCAACGGCTCGCGGATGATTGACGAGATGAAAGATGAG
>CAZJWF010000077.1:0-15287 GCA_964549375.1 uncultured Neomegalonema sp. | reverse complement strand
CGGCAATTTCTTCATGGCCCGCGCTTTCCCCATCTTCTACCTCGTCGATACCGTCATCCGCTTCCTCGGCATCCGGTTCCTCAAGGGCAAGCTCAGTATCGGGAGAAGCGTTGTGGGCGCGGCGTTCAGCGGCCTCGGCCTCTTCGGCTGCGCGTTCGGCGGCAAGGCGTTCTTGTTCTTCCTTGAACTTCCACGATGCACCTTTGCCGACTTGATAGATCGTCTGCATATTTTCGACCACGGTCGCTGCATCGGTAAAGTCTTCGCCGTAATCGACCAATTCATCAAGATTTGCGAGGATTGGGTTGCTACCCCACAATACCCTCAGCGCACGGCGGCGAAGTCGGTCAGGGATAGCGCGTTTCATGAAAACGCTAAAATCATCTCCGGCCTTCATCTGAGTGGGATCCGGAAGTTCATATTTTTCGAGCAGTTCGGAATCGGTCAGTTCAGCATCCGGTTTCTCGATGCGCTCCGCATCGGTGTCCGAAAGCGCTGCGACTTCATCGCCGGTTTCTGGCGGCATTTCGACTGATGGCTGCGCTTGATTTTCGCGTTTAAGGCGAGACCAGCGCGAGGTAAAATCTTCTTTGCGCGAACTCATTTCAATGCACCGATCTCGGCTTCATCGCCCCCGGTGCGCGATAGACATCCGCATCTTGGCGAATCCGCTCATCCCCGCGCCCGTCTTCAACCTGTTCAGACCAGTTTCGACGTTTGCGCTTTTTGAACTCCTCTTCAACGTGATGAGCCTCCGTAAACTCACGAATCCATGCCACAAGGCCGGGAGGTGCGAGGACAGGTTCGACGGTTTCTTCGCCAGAATCGAGATAGTCTTGCGCCTCGAACGCAGAAGCCGTCACCGCGAATGGCTCAACCTCATGGGGATGATCGGCATCCTCGGCGGGGCGTAACACGACGTAAACGCTGGGTGGTTCCATTGATAACGTCGTTAAGTAAGCCTCTGTTTCTTTTCGATGAAGTTCGAGCGTCAGTGTGCTGGCGTGATATTCAGTCACGCCATCCTCTTCGCGCATCACTTGCCAATGCGCTGGAGCGGCACCCGGCAACACAGCACTCGGCTTCCAATGCCACTTAGCCCATCGCGTGACCCCGCGTGAACGGCGAAGAACCACACCGACGGGAATCGATATTTGCCGAGGCGTGGATGCGGACACTTGATAAACCTCATTAATTTTCAGGTCGTGTTCGACAGTGAATTGTGTCTAGGGTTGCTTATTGAAACATAAAACCCAAGCACAATGTCAAATGGGGGCGCTCGTGGCCGAGACAAAGCCGAAAATCCTGCTTTGTGATTGCGAAGGGTCGGTCGAAACCGACAAAAACTCCGTATGCGGAGCGTGTTCTTTCGCTGGAGACGCCTCATTCCACACCTCCCTATGCCGCACAGAGATGGGAACGCTCGCGGACGCACTCGCACAAGGCGATTTAACCGTCGCTTGTTCACAAGAAACGGCCCATTTTGAGGATATCGCCGACGAAGTCGGAGGAAATAACGCGCTGACAACCCTCGACATCCGGGATCGCGCGTTATGGTCAGACGAAGCCGCGCAAGCGGCCCCCAAAGTCGCAGCATTATTCGCCGAACAAGCATGGGGCGGTCGACCAACCGGGTCGATTGATCTCGAAAGCGAAGGGGTGTGTCTCGTCTACGGACCGGGCGAGGCCGCGATGGCCGCCGCCGATGCACTCGCGGAGTCTCTGACGGTGACAGTCATGCTGAGCGAAGAGGGTGATGCCTTACCGCGGTGGGATGCGGCATATCCCGTCGTGAAAGGAAAGGTTCGCCGCGTAATCGGGCATCTCGGAGCATTTGAGATCGTGGCCGACGGCGTGGCAGAGGCCGTGGCCGGTGGTCGGGGCGGTTTTTCTTTCGAGGCACCAAAAGATGGTGGACGCTCGCAATGTGACATCGTTGTTGATCTATCGGGCCATGCGGCGCTGGTGCCTGCACACGGCAAGCGCGACGGCTATTTGCGCGCGGATCCCGCTGACCCGGCAGCAGTCGCGACAGTCTTGCGTCAGGCAACAGGATTTGTCGGGACATTCGAAAAACCTCTCTACGTAGATTTCCATGCAGAGCTTTGCGCGCATTCTCGGTCGGGTCAGCAAGGGTGCACGCGGTGTCTGGATGTATGTCCGACTGGTGCGATTACCCCGGACGGAGAGACGGTCAAGATTGACCCAATGGTCTGCGCTGGATGCGGCGGATGTTCGGCGGTCTGTCCTTCAGGAGCAGCCGAATATGCAATGCCGCGTCCGACTGATACGCGGATGCGACTGCAAGCAATGCTCGATGCCTATGAGGAGGCGGGCGGCACGGCTCCTCAAATCCTGATCCACGACGAGCGCGAGGGTCGCGCTTTGATCGCGATGGCGGCGCGGTTTGGTAGAGGCTTGCCTGCTTCTGTGATCCCCCTCGCGGTTAACGAGGTCACGCAAGTCGGGCATGACTTGTTACTGGGTGCTCTGGCAATGGGCGCGCAGCGGGTGTTCATCCACCTGCCTGAACGAGTCCGCCGAGAAGGCGAGGCGGAACCTCTAGATTTTCAGGCGGCTTTATTCTCCGCCGTCACGGAGGGCACACGCATCGAAGGCGAACGGGTGCAACTGGTCGAAACGGATGACCCCGATGCCCTGACCGAAGCGCTATACAGCGATGCTCCCACCGCCTTGATGATCGAGGCCATATCTCCGGTTGGCGATAAACGCGCGGCGACCCGCCTGTCGATTTCGGCCCTCACCCAAAGCGCCGAGCCGTTTGCCCTGCCAGAAGGCGCTCCTTACGGGCAGGTGGTCATGAACACCGAGGCGTGTACGCTTTGCCTCGCGTGTGTTTCCCAATGTCCCGTCGGCGCGTTACAGGATAACCCCGAAAAACCGCAAGTTGGCTTCCGCGAGGACGCGTGCCTGCAATGCGGGATCTGCGTCAATACATGCCCTGAAAGCGCGCTAAAGTTAGAACCCCGGTTCAACCCAGACGAAGCCGCGCGCCGCGTTCGGGTTCTGCATGAAGAAGAACCTTTTTGCTGTGTCGAATGTGGTCGGCCCTTTGGGTCGGGTGGGACAGTCAAACGGATCCTCGAAAAACTGGGCGGCAAGCACTGGATGTTCGAAAACCCTGACCGGGCACGGTTGATCCAGATGTGCGATGATTGCCGGGTGCAGGTCGCCTTCAAAGCTTCTGACGATCCATTCCAAGGCGGCGAAAGACCGCGTGTTCGGACGACAGAGGATTATCTCAGTCAACGTGGAAACGGGTTCACCGGCAAACCTTCATAGGTTGGTGCTTGATGCGTTATCTCCCCACCGTAAATCCGGCTTGTAATTTCGCATCCGCTCAATAGGTTGCCTCAAAATTTGCAGAACGAGGCACAACATGGCGGCACCGAAAACCAATCCCGGTCGGTTCTTTGAAGACTTTCGGCTGGGCGAGACGCTGGTTCATGCAACGCCGCGGACTGCCACCGAAGGGGATCGCGCGTTTTATACTGGCCTCTATCCAAGCCGCTTTGCTTTACACTCATCGGACAGTTTCGCTCAGGCGTGTGGGTTTGACGAAAGTCCGCTTGATGACTTGGCGACGTTTCACATCGCCTTTGGCAAAACGGTCCCCGATGTCTCCTTAAATGCTGTCGCCAACCTCGGATACGCGGATTGTCGGTTCCTCAACCCCGTCTTTCCGGGCGATACGCTTCGGGCTTCCTCCGAAGTGATCGGGTTGAAAGAAAACTCCAACGGAAAGACAGGCATCGTCTACGTTCGCTCGACCGCCGTTAATCAGATGGATGAGCCGGTTGTCACATGGGCACGATGGGTGATGGTCCGTAAGCGCGATCAAGCTTCGCCAGCACCCGAAACCGTTATTCCCGAACTGCCCCCCTTCGTTTCGAGCGATGATTTACCGATCCCGGCAGGAGTAGATTTTAGCAACTACGATTTTGCGCTCGCAGGCGAGGCGCACCGCTTGAATGATTATCAAGTTGGCGAGAAGATTGATCACGTTGATGGCGTTACAATTGAAGAGGCGGACCATCTTTTTGCAACCCGGCTCTGGCAAAACACTGCGAAAGTGCATTTCAACACTCAGGCACGCGATGATGGGCGAAGGCTGATTTACGGCGGCCATGTCATCAGTTTGGCAAGAGCGCTCAGCTTTAATGGGCTGGCGAATGCTCAGATGATCGTCGCGATCAATGCCGGCAGTCATGTAAGCCCCTGTTTCGCCGGGGATACTGTTTATGCATGGTCGGAAGTTATTGATACAAAAGAAACTTCAGAACCCAGCATCGGTGCGATCCGCCTGCGGCTCGTCGCAACGAAGGATCACGCTCCGGCCATGTCCCTGCGACAAGAGGACGGAAAATACGCATCCGGTGTCTTGCTGGACCTGGATTATTGGGCGCTGATACCGGTCTAAAAGGGCGAAGTTTTCACTTCTCTCTGCAAAAACCCACGATTTTCTGCAGAAACCCACGATCTGTCGCTACTTGTCGTTAATCTCTCACGCCTTAGTGTTTGCCGCAGTGCGACATAGGCCGTAATGTCGCCGCGAATCCGAGACTTTGAGAGATTGAGAATGTCAAAAAGCGAGCATGGTGCTGCGGTTGATCGCGGCAATCGGCCTTTATCACCGCATCTGCAGGTCTACCGGCCACAGATTACCTCGGTGTTGTCGATTTTTCATCGTATCACTGGCGTCGGGAACAGCATCGGAGCTGTTCTGGTCGCATGGTGGTTTATCGCTGCTGCCACGGGGCGGGAAGCATTTGCCGTTATCGACGGTTTGCTCACGTCTTGGATCGGACATTTGGTCCTGATCGGCTTCGCCTTCACCCTCTGCTACCATCTATGCAACGGCATTCGGCATTTGCTGTGGGATGCGGGATACGGTTTTGAAATCGAAGAAGCGACACTCTCCGGTTACGTCATGATCGCGGCGGCCACAATTCTTGCGATTGGGCTTATTGTGATCGGGGCGATGTCATGAGCGCTGGAACAGACATGCGGACTTCACGCGCAAAAGTGCGCGGACTTGGGTCAGCCAAGTCGGGAACCGAGCACTTTATCTCGCAACGGGTTTCGGCCATCGGTCTTGCCGTGTTGACGCCCTTTTTCATCATTCCGTTCGTCCAGGCGCTCGGTCAGCCGTGGGAAGAAGTGATTTCGATCTACAAATCGCCCATGAATGCGATCATCGCAGCGATGTTTTTGTTTGCCGTATTCCACCACCTAAAGCTCGGCCTGCAAACCGTAATCGAAGATTACGTTCATGACCCCGCGATCCGCACCGGTAGTTTGCTCGCTGTAAAGCTGATCGGAACTTTCCTTGGCTTTGCTGCCGTATTTTCCGTCGCAATGATTGCGTTTTCGGTCTGAGAGAAGAAACACAATGTCAACTTACGAATTCATCGATCACGACTATGACGTTGTTGTTGTCGGCGCAGGTGGTGCTGGTTTACGGGCAACGCTCGGCGCATCAGAAGCCGGTCTGAGAACAGCGTGCGTCACCAAGGTCTTTCCGACCCGCTCGCACACGGTTGCGGCACAAGGCGGTATCGCCGCTTCGCTGGGCAATATGGGGCCGGACCATTGGCAATGGCACATGTACGACACCATCAAGGGATCGGACTGGCTGGGCGACATGGATGCGATGGAGTATCTGTCGCGCGAGGCTCCAAAAGCCGTTTACGAGTTGGAGCATTACGGCGTTCCATTCTCACGCACAGAAAAGGGCGAAATTTACCAGCGTCCTTTCGGCGGCCACACGACGGAATTTGGTGAAGGCCCACCTGTCCAACGAACTTGCGCCGCTGCCGACCGCACCGGCCATGCGATCTTGCACACGCTTTACGGTCAGTCCGTCAAAAACAACGCTGAATTTTTCATCGAGTATTTCGCACTTGATCTAATTATGGATGATGAAGGTACGTGTACCGGCATTATCGCTTGGAAACTGGACGACGGTACTCTGCACCGGTTCCGTGCCAAGATGGTCATTCTCGCGACGGGTGGTTACGGGCGCTCGTACTTCTCGGCGACCTCGGCGCATACCTGCACGGGTGATGGCGGTGGTATGATTGCTCGGGCGGGCTTACCCCTGCAGGATATGGAATTCGTACAATTCCACCCAACAGGTATTTACGGCGCAGGTTGCCTGATTACCGAAGGCGCGCGCGGAGAGGGCGGTTACCTCGTTAACTCCGAAGGCGAGCGCTTTATGGAGCGGTATGCACCGACCTATAAAGACCTTGCTTCGCGCGACGTCGTCTCACGATGCATGACGATGGAAATCCGCGAAGGACGCGGGGTTGGGTCGAAAGGCGACCATATCTTCCTGCATCTCGATCACTTGCCACCCGAAACGCTGCATCAGCGCTTGCCGGGTATTTCTGAGAGCGCGCGCATCTTTGCCGGGGTCGATTTGAATAAAGCCCCGATCCCTGTGTTACCTACGGTTCATTACAACATGGGCGGTATCCCAACGAACTACTGGGGCGAAGTTGTTGCACCAAAAGACGGCGACCCAGACGCGATTGTTCCGGGACTGATGGCGATTGGTGAGGCAGGGTGCGCGAGTGTCCACGGTGCGAACCGTCTCGGATCAAACTCGTTGATTGACTTAGTCGTCTTTGGCCGCGCGGCAGGCATCAAAGCGGCGGAAGTCGTGGATCGCAAAGCGTCGAACAAAGACATGCCAAAAGCCCAGGTCGATAAGGTTATGGATCGCTTTGACCGCCTGCGGAACGCCGATGGCGGCACGCCAACCGCCAATCTACGCGACGATATGCAGCGGGCCATGCAAGAGGACGCCGCTGTCTTCCGCACCGAGGAAACACTTAAATCTGGCTGCGAGCGTGTTTCCGCGATTTGGCAGAACATGGCTGACATCAAAGTCACCGACCGTTCGCTGATCTGGAACACTGATCTGATGGAAACATTGGAACTCGAAAACCTGATGGTGAATTCGATTGCTACCGTCTACTCGGCGGAAAATCGCAAAGAGAGCCGGGGCGCACACGCCCGCGAAGACTATTCCGAGCGTGACGATGAAAAGTGGCGTGTCCACTCGCTGTCGTGGATCTCTGACGCGGGCGGCATTACGCTAGGCGATAGGCCTGTACATATTGACCCACTGACAGCTGCAGAAGCGGGCGGTATCGAACCGGCCAAAATCGCACCGAAAGCGCGGGTATATTAAGGGGATGGCGGTGGGCGCTTCCGTTACATCGGTATTCTGATTACCGGAAGCTTTCTCACTTTTGACGATACAGCGGATCAGGCCATCAAATCCCGCATCATTGTGAGTGCGTAATGAACGGCTGCGGCACGAACTTTGTCGCGGCCTAAGGGACCGAATTCGACTGTCGCTGTTTGGATTTCTTCCCCGTCTGGGGCCATACCAAAGCAGACCATACCTTCTGGTTTTGAAGCGCTGCCGCCAGGTCCGGCAACGCCGGTAATTGCAATTGCCAGGTCCGCGCGACTTTCGCGCAGCGCGCCTTCTGCCATTGCCCGAGCGACCCGTTCACTGACTGCACCATACTCATCGATCAGACGCTTAGAGACGCCAAGCATTTCAATTTTCGCTGCATTCGAATAAGTAATGAAGCCCCGCTCGACTACCGCCGACGATCCGGGAATATCGGTCAATGTCGTCATCAGCATACCGCCGGTACAGGATTCAGCGGCGGCAATCTTGACGTCCCGTTTCTTCGCAAATTCGAGGACCTCTTCTCCCAAGACCCGATGGATGTCCGTCACTCTCATAGTCTTATAGCCCCAACATTCCGTGTGATAGCGCGGCCCCGGCTAAAACCACGACCGCAGCGAATAATCCAGCGATAACATCATCTAGCATAACGCCTAATGGATCACCTCGACGGTCCGCCCATCCAACCGGCCCGACTTTCCATATATCAAAAAGCCGAAAAAAGATAAAAGCGACCAATACTCCCGGCCAAGGGAAAACATGGGGGTCGAGGCCCGCATGCCACAACCCAAATGAGAGTGGCAGCAAGGCAATCCACTGACCAATTAACTCATCAACGACGACTTCTGAGGGATCTTCTGAGACATCAGGTTGTTTGACGTATTCAGCGGTCGCCCACCAGCCTTTAAAGAATCCGACCACGGTTGCCAGCAGAAGTAAGGGGAACCCCCCAAGCCAGTGCAGGGCATAAGCCCAGGGCAGGGCAACTAAAGAGCCAACCGTCCCAGGTGCCCACGGCGACAACCCAGCCCCGCAGACAGTGGCAATGATTTTGGCTAGGGCAGATTTCATGCGATCCACTCGAATTCAGACGATCTAATCGTTACGTCGTAGCCGTCCACGCCAGAAAACGCCATTATTCCGCTCAAACAAACCAAACCTCGATTGGACGCTAGAGTTTCAGCGCTGATGATCAAGTATCGACCTCAAGCGCGTAACCAGCCGACCGAACGGTCCGGATGGGGTCAGAAGCGCCCCCGGCGCGGAGCGCTTTGCGAAGGCGTCCGATATGAACGTCAACTGTGCGCTGATCAATCTCAAGATTGTCCTCCCATACCCGCTCCATCAGTTGATCACGGCTCCAAACGCGACCGGGGCGGCTGATAAGAACTTTAAGAAGCCGGTACTCGGTTGGCCCCAGCTCAATCACCGTGCGGTTGCGAGAAACACGCATCTTCTGCTGATCAATGGAAATATCACCGTGTTGAATGACGCTACCATCAAAACCCGGTTCCGAGCGACGCAGCATCGCGCGCGTCCGTGCGAGCAGCTCCGCAATTGAATACGGCTTCACCAAATAATCATCAGCGCCACTATCGAGGCCGCGCACTTTATCGGCCTCTTCACCCCGGGCCGTGAGCATGAGGATCGGCGTGTCACGGGTTTCGTCATAGCGTCTCAACTGACGACAAAGATCGATGCCTGAAAGTCCCGGCATCATCCAGTCGAGAATAATCAACGCCGGGTTTTCCTCTCTCGCCGCAAGAAGGCCCTCATCGCCGTCAATAGCCGGAATGACGCGATACCCTGCCTCTTCAAGGTTATAGACGAGCAATTCTCGTTGAGGCGCTTCATCTTCAACAACGAGTACCTTTGACCCCGAGGCGTTTTGCACGGTCTACTCTCGACCCGAAATTTGACTGGTCACATCACTCTTAGGTCGATCATCCGCAGGAACTGACCCTGTTTTTATATACTGAATCTGCTCAGCGATGGCAGTCACATGATCGCCCATGCGCTCTAGGTTCTTTGCGATAAACAACATGTGCATACACGAGGTAATGTTTTGAGATGACTCCATCATGTAAGTTAATAGCTCACGGAACAACGTGTTGTGCATATGGTCGACTTCTTCGTCGCGCAGAAGCAATTCATTGGCCATAACGACGTCTTTCGCGGCATAAGCATTAAGTACGTCGGAGATCATGGCCCGCACCATGTCACCCATTCGCTTGATCGTCTTTTCCGGGGAAACAATACGATTGGTCTCATGGAGAACGACTGAGCGCTTCGCGATATTCTTGCTGTAATCGCCGATACGCTCAAGGTTGCCTGCAACCTTCAAGGCACCAATCACGCAACGCAGGTCTTTTGCCATCGGTTGCCGAAGAGCGAGGATCTTCAAGGTCAAATCATCGATCTGCACTTCCAACGCGTCGACGGTTTTGTCGTCATCTCTAACTTTTGTTGCAAGCTGTTCATCACGTGCGGTCAACGCTTGAATACATTCGTTGACCTGTGTCTCGACGACTCCACCCATCTCCAAGATCAGGTTTTCGATTTGAGAAAGTTCATCATCGAATGACTTGACGATATGCGCCATTTCTTCGTGCCCTTCAAGGTTAGCCGATACGACCGGTAATGTAGTTCTGTGTCAACTTGTTCACGGGTGCTGAGAAAATTTGCTCTGTCGTTCCAAACTCGATGAGCTCACCTAAGTGAAAGAAAGCCGTTCTCTGCGACACGCGCGCCGCCTGTTGCATCGAGTGCGTGACAATCACGATGGTATAGTTCTCGCGCAGCTCGTCGATTAGTGCTTCGATCGTGGCCGTAGCAATCGGATCGAGCGCCGAGCATGGCTCATCCATCAAGATCACTTTTGGCCGAACAGCGATGGCGCGCGCGATGCAAAGGCGCTGTTGTTGTCCGCCGGACAATCCCGTGCCGGGTTGATCAAGGCGATCTTTTACTTCATCCCAAAGACCAGCGCTGGTTAAACTCGTTTCGACAATTTCGTCCAACTCGGACTTCGAGTTGGCTAGACCGTGAATTTTCGGCCCATAGGCAACGTTGTCGAAGATAGACTTCGGAAAAGGATTCGGTTTCTGAAAAACCATGCCGATCTGTCGTCGCAACGATACCACATCGACGTCCCGCGCGTAAACGTCTTGACCCGCAAATGCGAAGGATCCCTCGACACGGCAACTGGGGATCACATCGTTCATTCTGTTAAAACATCTCAACAACGTACTTTTACCGCATCCTGATGGACCGATAAACGCCGTAACCGTATTCGGCTCGACATCGACGTCGACGTCGATAATTGCTTGCTTGTCGCCGTAAAAAACATTTCCGTCCCGCACTCGAAGAATAGAGCTGAGCGCCTCAGGTTTCTCTTCTGTTGAAGTCATCGCCGTCACCAACGCACCTCCAGACGACGCCGTAAGTAAATCGCCGTTAAATTCATGATAATCAGGAAGGTCAGCAGCACTAGGATAGCTGCGGACGTCTTCTCCATAAATCCCCGCTCCGGACTGTCCGCCCAAAGAAAAATTTGCACCGGCAATGCTGTTGCCGCTTCTGTGACGCCACCCGGTATATCGACGATGAAGGCGACCATGCCGATCATCAACAACGGCGCCGTTTCACCCAGCGCTTGCGCCATGCCAATAATCGAGCCAGTGAGCATTCCCGGCACAGCCATCGGGACGACATGATGGAAGGTGGTCTGTACCTTGCTCGCACCAAGGCCATACGCGGCCTCGCGGATCGACGGAGGTACGGCGCGCAGCGATGCACGGGTCGCGATGATGATCGTGGGCAATGTCATCAAAGCTAGAACCATTCCGCCAACCAGCGGCGTCGAACGCGGCAATCCAAACACGTTCAAAAAGATCGCGAGGCCGAGCAAACCGTAGATAATCGAAGGAACAGCAGCCAAATTATTGATGTTGATCTCAATCAAGCGACTGAGACGGCCCTTGGTCGCAAATTCTTCAAGATAAACCGCCGCCAGAACACCAACCGGAAATGACAGAAGAAAACACACTAACAGCGTCAACGCTGATCCGGCAAGTGCGCCCATGATACCGGCTTGTTCAGGCTCTCTCGAATCTCCGCCCGTGAAGAACTTCGTGTTGAATCGCCGATCAATCTGTTCAGCATTTTGCAAACTGTCGATCCAAGTAAGCTGCCTGTCGCTGATGCGGCGCTGGCTCTCGTCGACCGAACTGTCAATCGCTCCCTTTAGGTACTGATCGACATCGCTCGACGCGCGAACCCAGAATGTGTGCGTGCCACCAACCAGCGAAGGGTCGGAAACAATTTGATCACGAATAGAATATTCTGCAGTGGAACTGATCAGGCGATAAAGCGCCTTTTTCTCTGATCTGGATTTTGCATCTGGAAATCGATCTCGAAGCGCCGACTTCAGAATCGAGCCATACCGCGCCTTGTACAAGACATCAGGAGACCCGGTTCCTTCGGGATCAATTTTCTCCTGCGGAAGTGTAATTTCCACCTGCACGAATGTTTGCTGAAACGCACCCGCACCGCGCACAATGATCGATCCGATCATCACGACCAAGAAGCTCAACGAAATCGCAATCGCAATCATACCGTAAGCGCGAAATCGATTTTCGGCTCGATGACGTCGCGACCCTGCCGAGTGCAGTATCGAGTCAGGATCAGTCATATTGTTCCTTGTAACGATCGACGATTCTCAATGCGATCACGTTCAAACAAAGCGTGACAATGAACAGGAGTAACCCGAGTGCGAAAGCTGAGAGTGTTTTCGCGCTTTCAAACTCCTGATCGCCCGTCAACAACGTTACAATCTGAACTGTCACTGTTGTCACGGCCTCAAACGGATTTGCGGTCAGTTTAGCCGCAAGACCAGCAGCCATGACGACAATCATCGTCTCGCCAATTGCACGCGAAGCGGCGAGCAAAAGGCTGCCAGCAATTCCCGGAACTGCCGCGGGCAAGACCACCATTTTGATCGTCTCTGCCTGGGTTGCCCCCAGGCCATAGGAGGCATCACGCAGGGATTGCGGAACCGCGTTGATGACATCGTCCGAAAGCGACGAAATCAACGGGATGATCATTACCCCCATTGTCGCACCCGCCGCCAGAGCACTTTCCGACGAAATGTCCAAACCAAGTCCGTCCCCGGCGCTCCGCAACATTGGGGCGACAATCAGCGCGGCAAAAAATCCGTAGACGACAGTTGGGATACCCGCGAGGAGTTCGAGCAGCGGCTTGATAATGCTCCGGCTTCTACTGCTTGCGTATTCTGCGAGATATATCGCCGACATCAAACCAAATGGCACCGCGACAGTCATGGCAATTGCGCTGATGAGCAGCGTACCAGTCATCAGGGGGACCGCACCGAACGCGCCGGATGACGCAACCTGATCCGAACGCAATGCTGTTTGAGGGCTCCATTCCAACCCAAACAAAAATTCGGTCAGCGGTACCTTTTCAAAAAACCGGATCGATTCAAACAGCAGCGATGCGACGACAGCAAGAGTCGTTGCGACCGCGATCAACGCGCAGCCAATCAGAAGAGCACGAATTACGAGCTCAGTTACGCGGCTATTCCCGCGACGCTGCAAGAGACCAATATCTGCGACGTTCGACAAGATAAGTACGTCCTTAAAACTACACCGGCGCAGGAGCGCGCCGGTGCAAGATTGCGCTTGAAGAAGTTACAAGGCGAGAGGCTTCAGATTTGTCACAGCATCAAACACATCCTCTGCTTCATCTTCCGTAAGTGGGATAAGACCTTTATCACCGAGGTAGCCGTCTTCACCGAACGCATCCTCGCTGATCAATTCGGCGAGGAACTCTTTAATGCCAGGGACGACACCGATATGTGCTTTCTTGATGTAGACGTAGAGCGAACGGGAGACCGGATACGCACCCTCGGCTATGTTCTCGAACGTCGGGGCATTTCCTTCAATCTCCGATCCTTGAACTTTGTCGGAATTCTGATCGAGGAAACTGAATCCAAAGATACCAAACGCCGCAGGGTTGGCGTTTAACTTTTGAACGATCAAGTTGTCGTTTTCTCCGGCCTCAACAAATGCGCCGTCTTCCCGGATCGTGTGGCATAGCGCCTTGTATGCGGGCTTATCGACTTTCTTGAGGGCCTTTACTGACTCGATCTTCTTACATCCGCCTTCCATCGCCAACTCAACAAAGGCGTCGCGAGTCCCGGATGTCGGAGGAGGGCCAAGAACTTCAATCTTCACGTTCGGCAGATCGGCATTCACATCTCGCCACGTTTTGTGCGGATTTTCTTTTGTACCGCCATTTCCATCCGGGATGTCTTTGGCAAGCGCTAGAAAAATGTCCTCGCGCGTTAATTTCATGACATCCGATGCACGCGAGTTAGCAAGAACGATCCCGTCGTAACCAATTTTGACTTCAATGATTTCATCAACGCCGTTCGCGGCACACAGTGCAACCTCGCTCTCCTTGATGCGGCGGGAAGCGTTCGTCATGTCGGGCGTTTTTTCGCCGACCCCAGCGCAGAAGAGCTTAAGACCACCACCAGACCCTGTAGACTCCACCACCGGGGTTTTGAACGTGGTATTCTTTCCGAAACGCTCTGCAACGGTTGTCGCAAACGGAAAGACAGTCGATGATCCGACGATCGTAATCTGGTCACGGGCATGAGCCGACGTAACGACGGCAAAAAACGCCAATGGAGTAATAGTTGCGGACAGGAGCTTTGCTGAAATCCGTGTCATGAGCTTTTCCCAAGATGTTGAGTAATGGTTCGACGCCCAAATCTATGATTGCTTTCGGTGAAACCTATACGACAGTTCTACGACACTTATGTGACACGGATCGCTCAGAACTTCGTCGGCAGGTAAATCGTAAACGTACTACCTGTCCCAACATCGCTTTCGATCTTCAAGCGCCCTCGGTGATGTTGAACGATGTGTTTGACGATCGCGAGGCCCAACCCAGTGCCTCCTTCATTTCGTGATCGGTGACTATCCGCGCGATAAAACCGCTCAGTCAAACGGGGCAGATGTTGCGGAGCAATCCCCTCGCCGCGATCTGTGACTTGAATTGCCAGCGTCGATCCAGACATACCTGCGACTTTCGTTTGAATAGAGATAGTCACGGTAATCGTGGAGTGTGGAGCAGAATATTTCAGCGCGTTTTCGAGGAGATTATGGATAACTTGATTTAATTCATCAGCATCACCCGGGATCAACGCAATCGGCTCCGGGACAATGAGTTCAATCGTTCTCTCCTGATCGGCCGCTGACTTTTCAAACAATGCCTGAACCTGCTGAGCGATTGCCACGACATCAATCGAGTCCTGAGGTCGCTGACGACGTTTTGCCTCCACCGTAGAAAGTGAAAGGAGATCCGCGATCAGGCGAGCCATTCGCACCGCTTCTTGCTCCATAAGATCGAGAAAGCGCGTCTGCGCCGCAGCATCATTTTTTGCAGGCCCTTTAAGGGTTTCAATAAAACCAGTGATCGACGACAGGGGCGAGCGGAGCTCGTGGCTAACGTTCGCGACGAAATCAGAGCGCATTTCTTCAGCCTGCAATACCGCGCTTACATCGCGAAAACTTATCAGCAGAAGTAAGTTCCCCCCGATTTCATCGACGGTAAACGGGGAAACCTTGACATCAAATGTCTCATTCACCGGATCGCCCATTGCGATCCTTTTGTGCACCGATGTTGAACCAGCGAGTGTTTTATTCACCAGATCGAGAAACGCCGGGACGCGAATCAGATGAACAATATCTTGGCCTTGTTCGAAATCGCCAAATCGATTGGCGGCCATTCGATTGCCGAACAAAATTTCGCGCGTGCTATCGAGGACCATGATCGCTTCCTGAACAAGATTGAGATGTTCAAAGCGCTTTTGAATAGCCTCGGTAAGATACCGGTTGGTTTGGGTCAAAACATCCCACCATCAAACTGCATCTGACGATTTCACCCCAACGCGAGATCGGACTTTCACTTTCATAGCGGATATGCGGATCGACGTCACTGCTCAAACACCAGATACGTTTCAAGG